>CALETX010000462.1 GCA_937920455.1 uncultured bacterium | reverse complement strand
GATCATGGGAGCGCATGACAATGGTCACTGTCGCTGTTTCGACGGCCTGATTGACGAGGTTCAGATTTACAACAAGGCCCTCTCAGACGAAGAGATACAATCCCTCTACGAATCCCAGCAGTAAGGTGTTGCCTCACTCCTTTCCCATTTCCTCTTTGACTGCCTTGCGCATGGCTGCTCTGGCTCTAGGCTCCATGGCAACCCATCGTTTCTTCTGCTCTTTCAACGGTACGCCTTTAGCAATAGAATACTTCCTCAACAGCCTGGCCGTCTTCTGGTTCACGGTTATCCTCCGGTCGCTATTGTTTCCGTTTTCAGGTCTTCCCTGAACAAACTCTTGTTCATCCTAATCAAGACACGCCGCGGTGTCCATATGTTCGACTACCTGCCGGCTTTTCGACAAATTACATTTCAGAAGGTTTCAGATCAACAACTCTCAACTGTAAAAACGACGTCCCATGGAAGTTGTTCTCCTCCAAAGTAAACGCCATATCCACCTCTCCGTCAGGTAGATCGCAGCCGGCCATATTGAACCACATGGCTTCAAGGTTTCTTGCTCCATCGGCAACAATCAGTTTCAGGTGGCGATCCTTCAGGACATGCGGATCGCCTACAATTCTGACGCCCCTTGCCGCGTATACGGGTTGAGGATTTCCGCATCCGCATGGCTGAAAAAGCTTGTCCGCACCCAGAAAAGCTCCGTCCAACTCCCGAAGATTGACCACGGCGTCAATCCGTATTGTCGGTATGAACGGCTCGCCGTTGAGACGTTCGCCGCATTGCAGGTTGAAGCGTTCGGCAAACGCCCCAAGATTCTTCTCGTTCAGTTCAACTCCCGCCGCCATAGCGTGCCCTCCATACTTCACGAGCAAATCTCGACACCCGTTCAACACCTCCATCATGTTCACCTTCTCAACGCTCCTGCACGAGCCTCGTCCCCGTCCATCTTCGTCGAAGGCAATAACCACAGCCGGCCTGTTGTACCGTCCGCAAAGGCGCGCCGCGACAATGCCTATCGTTCCAACATGCCACCCAGGAGCCGCAACAACGATGCCAAAAGTCCCACGTCTTCCCGCCTGTTTGCCAACCTGCTCCTCCGCTTCCTCAAGAATCCTGTTTTCCACAGCCTGCCGATCACGGTTGGCCCTGTCCAATTCGCCGGCGAGTATGGTCGCTCTCGACCTGTCGCCTTCTCTAAGCAGTTGCAGCGCCTTCTCAGCATCCGACATACGTCCAGCCGCATTAATCCGGGGCGCTATCCAGTATGCCACCTGCCATGCTGACAAGTCCTTTCTTTTGCCGCAAGCCACGTCTATAAGAGCTGCCAACCCTACGCTCGGCTCTTCCGATAATCTCCTCAAACCATGCCGCGCGAGAATCCTGTTCTCACCCACAAGAGGCACAACATCAGCAATCGTGCCAACAGCCACGACGTCAAGCCACCGACGCAGATCCATTCCGCCAATATCCCTTCCTGCTTCACGGCATCTCTTGAAAAGCGCATGACAGAGCTTGAAAGCCACTCCCGTCCCCGCCAGCCACTGCGCGCCCTCCGGAGAACCTAGCCTCGGATTCACCAGCGCGTCAGCCTCCGCAACATCCCTCGCCGGCTCATGATGGTCCGTGATAACAACGCGCACCCCGTCTGCCCGCAAATGGCGCACGACCGTCGCGGACGAAGTCCCGCAGTCAACAGTTATCAGCAGGTCAGGCCTGCCCTCCTCAAAGCACCGGCTCAGCCCCTCGTCGGTCAATCCATATCCCTCATCCTGCCTTCTTGGCAGAAAAGTCCTAACCCTAACTCCAAGACGCTCAAGAACATCGGCTAGCATAGCCGTTGCGCAGACACCGTCAGCGTCATAGTCCCCGTAAATGACAACGTTACCGGAGGCAGCGGCTGTCTCAAGAATCTGGCGCGCCGCCTCGTCCATCCCCCGAATCAAAAAAGGGTCACCCAAATCGCTCAGGCGCGGCCTGAGAAAACGTTCGGCTTTAGCCGGATCGGCAAGCCCTCTCCCGACAAGAATTGCCGCAATGGGCAAAGGCAACGCGAGTTGCTCGGCCAGCCGGTGCGCAGCTTGCTCGTCAAACGAAACCTGCTGCCAACGTTTCACTTGACAGGGCTCTGGCTCTTCTTCATTTCCGGCGTTCTGAATCGGTACCACAGCAGCACGATCGGCGTGGCTATGTATATGGTCGAGTAAGTTCCAACAATCATGCCGACCAGCATAGCAAACGAGAAGTCCTTTATAGCGCCGCCCCCGAAGAGAAGCAACGAAAGCACCACCAATAAAGTCGTCGCGGTAGTGAGAAATGTCCGCGAAAGGGTCTGGTTCGTGCTTAGGTTGCATACCTCGGCAAAGCTCCTGTTCCGCATAAACTTCAGATTCTCGCGAATACGGTCGAAAATGACTATCGTGTCGTTAACCGAATACCCCGCAATTGTCATCAGCGCAGCAACAACCGTGAGGCTCAGACGGATTCCCGCCAGATGACATGCCCCCATGGTAACAAGAACATCATGGAAAAGCGCAACCACCGCGCCCAGAGCAAATCCAAACCTGAACCTGATGTTTATGTAAATCAACATGGCGGCAAGCGCCCATAACATCGCCTTTACGGCCTTGCGAGTCAGATCGCGCCCAACTTGCGCGCCGATGTCATCCTCCTCAATTGCGACAAAGCCTGCCTCAGGGAATTTCTCCTGCAAAACCCTCTCCACGCTAGCGCCTGGAGGCAATGTTCCGGTCTTGATGAGCAGGTCCTCCTCATTTTCCTTGTCCCCGCCGGCACTGCCCTTCTGATATTGAATTACAGCATCCGGAATCCCCGCCGCCTTGAGCGCGGATCTGATGTTTTCCACCGGGACCCGTTCCTTAAATCCCAGCGTCGTGGCAGATCCGCCGGTAAAATCAATGTTCAGCAGTTTGGATAGATCCCACCTGGCAAGTTCCTTCGTGCTGACCGTGCTGTAGGCGGCATCCGGAAACTGCTCGTTCAAAACAGACGCCACATCGGCAATTTGGGCCCCCGCCGGAATCACCAACCGTAACATCTTGCCTTCCTCTGGCCCCTGCCGCACATAATCTGCGTCTGTTTTTGCGCCGCTTCTTTCATCCAAAAACTTTCGAACCTCGTGGATTGACACTTCGTTTTGGAAGCGCAGCAAGTATTCGACATCCTTCACATGTTCCACCTTCGATATCATCAGCGCGGCCGTCCCAATGATAAAAGCGCCGGACGCGGCGCAGGCGAGTTTCCACCATTTCACAAAATCTATGTTCGTCTGCGGGAAAATAGACGCCATTTTCAAAACGCTTGTGTTAGTTGTCTTCGCCGCCAGCGCATTGAAGCACATACGCGTGACGAACACAGATGTGTACAGACTCACTATTAGCCCCGCCGAAAGAGTTACCGCAAAGCCCCGGATCGGCCCGGCGCCGAGGAGAAACAGTATCACCGCTGTGACAATGGTCGTGACATTGGAATCCAGAATCGCCGTAAATGCCCTCTCGTAACCAGCCTGGATAGCGCCAATGAACCCCTTTCCGGCCCTAAGTTCCTCCCGAATACGCTCGAAAATCAGCACGTTTGCATCAACCGCCATGCCTATGGTCAACGCTATGCCGGCAATGCCCGGCAGAGTCAAAACGGGCAGTGACACCGAACCGCCCACCCTGGCATACTCCGAAAACATCTCTGAAAAAACATCCAGAAAGCCGGCGACCACCAGCGCTCCCAAAGGCAGAAGAAAAGCGTTCAGGAAAAGCGCAAAGGTGGCAATCAAACCAGGCACCAGATAGTAGCAGCTCATCGCCACCGCAATGAGCGCACAACCTAAAACTCCCGCCCACACTCCGCTGTGAACAGAATCCGTCCCCAAAGACGGCGCCACAATGCGCCGCTCAACGATTTTCACCGGAACGGGCAAAGAACCCGCGTTAAGAATGTTCGCAAGACGCGTGGCCTCCGGAACAGAGAAGTTACCACTGATCACCGCCCTTCCGTTTGGAATAGGCTCCTTGATTATTGGCGCTGAGTAGAGCGTGCCATCCAGCACTATCGCCAGAGCCCTGTACTCTCTCCCAGGATTCTTAGCACCGCCAGGCGCATAGTCCGACGTCAGGCCCGCGAATATCTTTGTTCCCCTTGCGTCCAGCGTAATATCAATCTCCGGCCTGCCCATCCTTCCGTAGTCCACAATCGCCTTTTCAAGATAGTCCCCCGTCATCTCCGTCCGGCGCCTCACGAAATGCGGCTTGTAAACCTTGTGGCCCTGCTCCTCAGCCTCCTCCAGCATGAACTCATACTCGCGGTCAGGCACATTGAACGAGCTGAGACGCTTGCGATACTCCGGATCCTTCGTCTTCTCCCTGTAAGACTTCTCTTCCTCTCTCGCGTAAAACATGTCGTTGCCGATCCTCACAATCCGATAACCCTCAGGCGCAAGCCCCTTCGCAAAAAGCTGGCTCACGAGCTCGGCGTCGCGTTTGTGCGTCATCCTGAATTCGAGATAAGCGGCCCGCTGTATGGATTCCTCAGCTTCCTTACGCTCTTTCTCCCCAATGCCCGGAAGCTGAATGATTATCTTGTCCTTTCCGCTTCGATGTATGATCGGCTCACCTATCCCCAGCGCGTCCACCCTGTTCCGCAGCACCTCAAGAATGCGTCCCTGCGCCCCTTCAAGTTTCTCCCGCAGCTTCCGATCAACATCGTCCTCCGTCATCGCCTCGTCAGAGGCACGTATCTCTTCCCTGGCCCGCTCTTCATCTATCTGGACCGTGAAACTTGTCCCGCCACGCAAATCCAACCCAAGCGGTATCTTGCTCAAAGGGATGATAAAATATGAAGACGCCGAAACCAGAATCAACAACACCAGCCATTTCCAAACAGCGTGCTTGTCCATCGGCCCGCCCCTATTTTTCGCTTTCCATCTCCACCTTTTCGTCCTTCTGCAAGACCCTGCTAACACAGCCTCGCGCCACCTCGATCTTAACATTGTCCGCAATCTTGACGATAAAAGTGGACTCTTTGATGT
>CALETX010000461.1 GCA_937920455.1 uncultured bacterium | reverse complement strand
CTTTGACGGTGGCAACACGATGTTCTGGAGCGAAGCGGAGGGGCAGTATGTGCTGTACTATCGGTACTGGGCTCTGGACTCCGCTGGGCCTACAGATATTGCCAGGTTAGGGGGGCGTGGGTACCGGAGCGTGGCTCGCGCCACATCGAAGGATCTGATGACATGGACATCTTCAATACCTATGTCGTACAGCGATGCGCCACGTGAGCAGTTTTACGTAAACAACACTCAGCCGTATTTCAGAGCTCCGCACATATACATCGCTCCTGCCGGCCGTTTTATGGAGGGCCGCAGAGCCATTACTGAGGCTCAAGCTGCGGAGGCAGGTCTGAAGAGCATCTGGTCTGACATTTTTTTCAACGATTGCTCCGATGCTGTGCTGTTGACCAGCCGCGCAGGGTCAACGGTTTACGAACGAACATTCATGGAGGCCTTCATTCGGCCCGGCCCTGGTGCGGCCAACTGGGGTTCGCGATCGAATTTCCCCCTGACAGGCATTTTGCCGGCCGGGAAGAATCACTTGCAGCTATTTGTCTCGCGTCAGTACCTGCTGGATAGCTGGCACATTGAGCGGTTGTTGTTGCGCACCGACGGTTTTGCTTCGGTAAGTGCTCCCTGGGGCGGCGGGGAAATGACTACCAAACCTCTGACTTTTAGCGGGGAGGAGCTGGAGATCAACTATAGAACATCTGCGGCTGGGTTCGTCCGGATTGAAATTCAGACACCAGACGGATCGCCAATCCCGGGTTTCGCCCTCGATGATTGCCATGAGATCATCGGCGACGAAATCGAGCGCGTTGTGGCATGGAAAAGGGGAGCAGGGATCGGCCGTTTGGCTGGCCAGCCTGTGCGTCTGCGTATTGTAATGAAAGACGCAGACCTGTTCAGTTTCAGGTTTCGAAATAAAACGCCTAATGGCTGCTGAGGCCTCGCAGATGAGCACGCTGCCGCTGAAAAATCCTGTGGATTCGAACGTTGTTGAGCATTGCGCGATAATTGAGGAGTGCAACCAGCGCGGCGGCAGGATGCTGTCAGTGATTGATCTCATACGCGCAGGAACAATTACTCCTGAGCTGGCTGCATACGCTTTTGCGGCGATCAGAAAGGGCTGTTCTTTTCTTGTGGGCGCTGTGCCTGGAGGCGCCGGCAAGACTACCGTAATGGGCGCGATGCTTAACTTTGTGCCGCGCGATGTGAAACTCGTTGCGGCGGATAGTATGGCGACGCTCAATTCGGGGCTTGCGGAGAGCGTGCCGCGCAAGTGTTATGTGTGCCATGAGATAGGGACTGGTCCCTATTACGCTTATCTCTGGGGCGAAGAATTGCGGCGATACTTCGAGCTGGCGCATGTCGGACACATGCTCGCCACGAATCTTCATGCGGACACGATCGAGCAGGCATACGATCAAATCTGTGTTCAGAACCAAGTGCCTTTGAGCCTTTTTTATAAGATTTCAATCATCTTTTTCCTTTCGGCAAGGTTTGAAGGCGGGAGAGTAGCACGCACCATCGGATCGGCATACGAATCGGATGGCAGGCGCCCTCATTTGCTGTTGTGGGATGGAACAAGCTTTGGGAATCGGACTGGGACCATAGTATCGCCAGAAGAAATGCGGAGGGCACAGCAGACTATCCAGCTTCTTGTTGAGTCAGGCGCTACAACGCAGCATGAGGTGCGTAGTTTTTTGGTAAATAATGGTTTTGTGTGAGAGATGCGACAGGTCAGATGACTAATCGAGCTGGGGAGATAAAAGATGAAAAAAGAGGATGATCCCAGCACTATTATGATGATGATTTGCGATCTGAACTGGACGGTCAATGGGGCCGCGATGGCGCATGAATGGGCCTTTGTTGACGCTGAGGAGTATTTTCGCTGGCACGTGGCTGCAGGGTCGAACAGTATTTTTTGCCAGGCTTACACATTCGGTGGCTATGCTTTCTATCCTACAAAACTTGGGCCGGTTGCGCCGGGTCCCGGACATGATCTGTTTCCCCGGCTTTACGAACTGGCCGGAAAGGCTCAGATGCCGATGTGGAGTTACTTTTGTGTGGGCACTGATTTGACGATAACTGGTTTCAGGGAAGGGTGGCTCATTCCCGGAAGCAGAGAATCGTGCTTTCATGGGTTCCTGGCGCCGGAAAGCGAGTGGACGGATCTGCTATGCGCGCGTGTTGAGGAATTTCTGACCAGTTTTCCTGTGGACTGGCTTTTGTTCGACTGGTTTGTTTATGGAAGTCTGAAACCCGATGAATTCAAGATTCGCCCTGCGCCTTTCATGGAGAGTTTGTTCAAAAAAGTGACAGGGCGTTCACTGCCGGAGCATGCTGACGAGATAAGCGCCGATGAAAATCTGGCTTACAAACGCGAAGTGCTGGCACGTCAGTTTCGCAGGATTCGCGATACCGTGAGGAAGGCATCTCCCGGAACACGTATTATCTTCAATGTTCCATATTGGAAACCATCAGAAGCACTGTGGGTTGATCATCCAATGTTAAACGAAAGCGACGGTCTTTTTGCAGAATGCTCGCGGCCTGAGGTAGTTGAGTGGCTCCTCAAGATCAGGAAGCCGGGTCAAAGGGTTATGACCACTATTCTTGGCCGGATGGAAAAAGGCGAATGCGACCCAAACGCATGGCAAAGGTGGTGGAAGGCCGGCTGCGATTTTTTCGGATATGCTTGGGGAATTCCACCGGATTTCCGGCCGCATCCAAGGTATAGCGAAGGCATACGGATAATTCGCGATGCTTATCGCACAATGAGTCATTCATAGCCGTGCCTGAGGGAGGACGGCACTGTACGGTCGCCCTGGAATAAGGACTCTTCCGTCAGTGAAACCTTCTGGGCGATCCTTGATGATACGGATGAGGCGGGCCCGGCATGCCGCAAGGACAGCTGAGTAATCACTATCTTCTGAAACGTCGTTCAATTCGCGCGGATCGCGCTTGAGGTCGAAGAGCTGTTCTGTCCCGCTGTGAGGACGCCAGATGTACTTGATTTGACCGTCGGTCAGAAAGTGATACGCCTGTTCAGCATCATAACAAGGCGCATGCTCTCCGTGCAGCCAGTCGTGGGGGGCGGTATTTGAGCCTCTGAGAACAGCGATCAAGCTCTTTCCATCAATGTGCGATGGAACGTCCACGCCTGCAAGGTCCAGAACTGTTGGCATGATATCTTCCAGACAGACAGGTTTGTCGAAGATGAGTCCCGACACAAACCCGAGATCGTTCGATGCTCTCACCAGAAACGGAATGCGGGAGGCGCCTTCATAGGGTTCGCACTTCCTGAACAAATAGTGATCTCCCAGCATCTCGCCATGATCGCTGGTGAAGAAAACGACCCATGGTCTTCGCTGCTCGTTGCTGAGTCTTATGAACTCTTCGTAGAGGAACGTGAACAAGAGGTCATCAAGATGGTTTATCAGTCCAAAATATCCCGCCTGCGCGCGACGCAACCCCTCGCCGTGGAGGCACACATGATGAGATTCCACTTCTGCGCCTAGTCCTTCTCGTGGTGGCATGACGGCCCATGAACCGATCGCCGGCTCTGGAAGGTCCATTTCGAGATACCGCTCCATGTAAAAGGCCGGTGGTACAAGCGGCGGGTGGGGTGCGAAAAACGAAAGAGCAAGAAAGACGGGTCTTTTATCCGCATGTTGGCGCAGGAGGCGTCGGCCTTGCTGGATTGTCCAGTTTGTGGGGTGGAGATGTTCAGGCAGAGGCCAGGGCCGGGCTTGCCAGCTATTGGCCGACAGGCCTATGCCTCTTCTTATTTCGCCAAACTCGGGAATGGCACGGCTCAGCATCTGATCATACTCGTCGCCAATGATGTGCGTCGAACCTCGGATTTCTCGTTCGTATCCATAATGTGCTTCGTAAGGAGACTGGTGCATGTATCTTCCGGCAAGCATAGTTGCATAGCCGGCATCCCGCAGTCTTTGTACGAGTGTGGGATCTTTTATCGGGATGCCCTCTTGGTAGCCGACCACGCCGTTGTGCGCTGGAAAAAGACCGGTGAGCAAGGATCTCCTTGCCGGTATGCATGAGGCGCAGGTGGTGTATGCGCGCGTGAACCATGCTCCCTGTCCGCCGATGGAATCAATGACTGGCGTTAGAAGCGCTGTGTGTCCTTCGAGGGAGAGGCAGTCGGCCCTCATTTGATCGGGCATTATGAGGAGAAAATTGGGTCTGTTGTCTTTTTTCATGATTGGCATTAATTTTTGCGATAGACTCCTGATATTCTGGCTTCGTCGTACATAGCCAATACATTCTCAGTCGGTGAGTTGTCCTGGATGGAGTGAGTGGGGGCAAGAATATAACCACCGCCA
>CALETX010000460.1 GCA_937920455.1 uncultured bacterium | reverse complement strand
TGCTGAGCATCTTCCTCCTCGTTCTGATCATAAGGCTTGTCCAGAAGGGGCGTCTGGACATCGCCTACTGCTGGGTGTGGCTGTTCATCGGTTTCAGCGCCTTTGTGGTCGTGATCAGATACGACTGGCTTGAGAAGCTTTCCCATATCATAGGCGCAGTCACAAATACAACAACACTGTTCTTGCTCGGCTTCTTCGTCGTGCTCCTGCTGTGTCTGCAGTTCTCGCTGGTGATCTCGCAACAACGACGCCAGATCAAAAAACTTACCCAGCAGCTCGCAATTCTGGCTGCAAAGAAGCCGAGCACAGACGAAAAACATTCGGCTGCCGTTTCTTCCCAAGAAGCCACACCCTCATGACAACCAGACTCGTCCTGGCAACCGCTCCGGTACCGCTTTCGGCACGTTATGGCGCCCTCGCCGGCGCCGGCAGCACTGAACCGTCATTCGGGCTGGTGTGCCTCGCCGCGAGCGCCCTGCGCGATGGGTTCGAAACGCGTATCATTGAGTGTTCTGCGGAAAATATGGACGTCGGCGCCGCGGCCCGCGAAATACTTGCAGTTGATCCCGATGTGGTCGGACTTTCCTCCACAACCTCAGGCATCACCGCAAGTGCCGAATTGGCCACACTGTTGAAGAGCAGCAAGCCGCGCATACTGACAATCATCGGCGGGTGCCATGTGTCAGCCTTGCCTGAGCAAACACTGCGCGAGTTCCCCGCATTCGACATCGGCGTAGTCGGAGAAGGCGAGTTGACGCTTGTTGATATCCTCCGGCATTTCGATTCATCTGACCAGCCGCCAGCCAATGCACCAGGAACGGTTGTGCGCCACGGCAATGAGATCGTCCGCCTCCCTCCACGCCCCCTGATCGAGGACCTCGATTCCCTGCCTCTGCCCGCATGGAATTTGTTGAGAGGATTCCCCCAGTCATTCCGCCCCTCGCCCGCCAGAATCCGCAGATGGCCATGCGCCTCCGTGGTGTTGACGAGGGGATGCCCCAACAACTGTACCTTCTGTGACCGCTCTGTCTTCGGCCACAAGTGCAGAACATACAGCCCATCCTATGCGGTCGAAATGTTCCGCGACCTGCATCTCAACCACGGCGTTCGTGAAATCCTGATCGAAGACGACACCTTCATGACGTTCAGAAACAATGTATTCGAATTATGCGAACAACTTCTCTCATCGGAACTTGATATCTCATGGTCATGCCTTGGCCGTGCCGACAGAGTGGACCCCGAACTGCTGCGCGCTATGAAAAAAGCAGGCTGCTGGCACATTTCCTATGGCATCGAAAGCGGAGACGCCGGAATCCTGACCTCCGTAAACAAACGCCTCGACATTGAACAGATCAGACAGGCCGTCGCCTGGAGCCGTCAGGCCGGATTGCGCACAAAGGGCTTTTTTATGGTTGGCTTCCCGGGCGAGACGCCACAGACTCTGCAGGCCACCAGAGACCTCGCCCTCTCGCTTGATCTTGATGATATCACAATCAGCAAACTCACCCCCTTCCCCGGCAGCAGTCTCTATGCCGATATCGAGCGTTACGGCGAGTTCATCCGTGACTGGTCACGCATGAACGTCCTCACTACCGTTTTCATTCCAAAAGGTCTGACAGCCGACGATCTCGACCGAGCGGCGTCAAGCATCCTGCGACACTTCTATCTCCGGCCCCGCCTGATGCTCCGCCATGCGCTCTATGCCCTTACACAACCACGCCTCTGGACGTTCTATCTCTCCGCCTTCAGAGCCCTCTTGCGCTCAACCTCTACCGCCAAGCCTGTGCAAGCCGATCGGAAGATGCAAAGACCTGGCGACCGGTCCAGAGAGGCGTCTGTTCGAATAGGGATCAACACGCTGTACCTGGTTCCCGGCCAGGTTGGCGGTTCTGAGGTTTATCTGCGAAGAACACTCGACGCCCTCGTCCGCAAGTTTCCGTCCACGGAGTTCGTGATAATTGCAAATATGGAAAACAATGCTTCCTGGCATGAGATCAAAGGACACTCCGCAAAAGTAAGGATTGTGCCAATCCGCGTGCGCGGCAGCAACAGACTTGCCCGCCTGCTCTGCGAACAGACCGTGCTTCCCATCCTTGCCGGCCGCAAAAAGCTCGATATTCTATGGTCTCCAGGTGGAGCAGCTCCGATTGCATGCCGCGTCCCACAGGTTGTGACCATATTAGACATGCTGTACAAGGATCATCCTTCCGACTGGCCACCGGCTGCCAGAGTGGCTCACAGCGTGCTGGTCCCACTGGCCTGCAAGGTTTGCAACGCAATCCTCACCATCTCCCGATTCTCGATGCAGCAAATCACAGCTCACATCCCGGGCGTGGACGGAAAGATACACGTGACGTACCCTGCGGCAGACTCCTGTTTCTCTGTAAGGCCAGCCGAAGATCCCCGCCAACGCCTTCGACATCTTATTACGGCCGACCTTCCATACATCTTGTGCGTCGCCAACACGTATCCCCACAAAAACGTTCACGGCCTGGTTGACTCCTTTGACAGGATTGCATCACGCATACCCCAAATGCTGGTGATTGTCGGCACCCCTATGCCGAAATGGGGCATCGGCGAATCGCTTGTCGCGAACGCGATCGCCCGTTCCAGGCACAGGGATCGTATAGTGAGGCTCCAGGAGCTCTCTCTGGAAGATCTGATCGCGCTCTATCAGGCGGCGGATCTGTTCGTCATTCCATCCCTCTATGAAGGATTCGGGTTGCCCTTGATCGAGGCGCTCGCTGCCGGTGTGCCCTGCGTGGCAGCCAACCGAGCATCACTTCCGGAAATCGGGCATGACGCTGTGAAATACTTCGATCCGTCAGAGCCGCAAAGCCTTGATTGTGCGATCCTGGAAGTTTTGTCATTGCCGCCGGATGAACGTCTCCGAATGGTGGAACGCGGCCGCCAGCGCGCCGCGCTTTTCTCGTGGGATGCCACCGCAGCCCTAACCATGGAATGCTTCACTGAAGTTCTCGCCAGTTCACGCTCCCATCCTCGCTCCCCTCCATGATCAGCGCCTCCCACGTGTCCGCAATCAGCGCTCCGCTTTTCGATAATCCGCTGTGGGTTTCGTACCAGGCGGCGTTCAGCCTCCTGATGCGTCTGCGCAAGTCCGCATCGCCCTTCAGCCTGCATATGTAATCCATCAACCCAGCCGCATCGCCGGGCTTCAATAGTATTCCTTGAACCCCTTCTCCAATAAGAGTCCCGCTGTCGCTCATTCTGTCTTGAACCACAGCCACAGGTGCGCCGCATTTCAGATAGGCGTAAATTTTTCCCGGCGCTATGACACCTTCAAGACCAGGTTTGATCTCGATAACCGCCAGATCCGCAAGCGAAAGCGATTCAGCAAACCGCGCCTCAGGAACATAGTCCGACAATCGCACATTGCTGAGACCCTCCGTGCTGATTCTCCCAGCA
>CALETX010000459.1 GCA_937920455.1 uncultured bacterium | reverse complement strand
GATCTTGCGTGGGATTCCTGGCATCACGGACGAAATGGCGGAGCAAATCCTAGAAGCACGCGTAGACGGATCTGAGTCGGAAACCAGGTATTTCGAGACTTGGCTGGCTGCTGAGGGCTTCCTAACGATGGAACAGATGCGAGCGGTGCTTCCCCTCGTGACCTGCGGCGGAGACGTCTACAAAGCTCAAGTCGTCGGATACATGGAAGGAGATGCTGCATTTTCCAGGATCGAAGCCGTCATCAGCGCCACGGCTGAGGAATGGATTCCTTCAAAGAAGAAAGTTTTGCTCGTAATACCTGACGGAACCCGCACCTGCCCATTAGACGTTATTTTCCCAATTCTCTATCGCCACATTGCTCCCCGCTGCACGGTATTAAACGTGCTGGCAGCGCTCGGCACGCATGCGCCGATGTCGCGCGAAATGATACTGCGACGAGTCGGCCTTACGTCTGCCACGCATGCCAGCCTGTGTCCTGAAGTATCTTTTTATAACCATTGTTGGAATGACCCTGAGTCACTCGCTGCCGTCGGAACCATCAATGCCGACGAAATCCAGAGCCTCACCAACGGCCTCTTCGAAATGGAAGTGAAAGTCACAGTGAACCGCCTGGTTTTGGAACACGATCTTGTGATAATTTGCGGCCCCGTTTTCCCGCACGAAGTAGTCGGCTTTTCCGGGGGCAACAAGTACTTGTTCCCCGGCGTAGCCGGTCGGGAAATCATTGATTTTTTCCACTGGTTGGGCGCAGTGATCACAAATCTGGCCGTGATCGGCCGAAAAGATACCCCTGTCCGCAAGGTAGTAGACAAAGCGGCAGCGTTGATACCGACTCCTCGCAGGGCGTTTTGTCTCGTGGTGCGTGAGGGCGGTTTGGCTGGAATCTTTGCCGGCACCCCAGAAGAAGCGTGGTCATCCGCAGCAGATCTCTCGTCATGCCTTCACATAGTTCATACTTCACGCCTCTATCACACAGTCCTGTCATGCGCACCGGAGATGTATGACGATTTGTGGACCGGCGGCAAATGCATGTACAAACTCGAACCCGTTGTAGCGGACGGCGGAACTCTGATAATATACGCTCCACACATCAAAGAAATATCGCGAACGCATGGGGCACAGTTGTTCCGTGTGGGCTATCATGTGCGCGATTTCTTCCTCAAGCAATGGGACGATTACAACCACTTCCCGTGGAGCGTCCTCGCTCACTCGACGCACGTAAAAGGCGCCGGTTCCTTTGAACATGGCATCGAAAGACCTCGCATCAATGTTGTTTTGGCAACAGGGATTGACGAAAATACTTGCAGAAAAATCAATCTCGGCTACTTGAATCCCTCGCAAGTCAGGGTTTCGGACTACGAAGGACGCGAAAGCGACGGTGTTCTTTGCGTCCGCAAGGCTGGTGAGATTTTATACAGACCGGGAATGTCTTAATAGAAAGGAACAACCAAACTGAATGAATCTGCCATACAAAGTTGATCTTCAAAACAGGATCGTGGCAATCACAGGCGGCAGCGGAGTGCTGGGCAGCGCAATGTCCGAAGCGCTTGCCTTATGCGGTGCCTCCGTTGCGATTCTTGGGAGAAACATCGAAAAATCACGCCTGGTTCTCAGCAGGATTGAGTCGGCCGGAGGCAAGGCAATCGCAGTCACTTGCGATGTTACTGATAAACAGTCCCTGGGAAAAGCCCTCGATACTGTGACTGGCGCTTTTGGTAAGGTGGATATTCTTATCAATGGAGCCGGAGGTAATATGCCTCAAGGGACAACTTCAATGGAGCGGCTGGATCTGTCGCTGATGCAAGGAGGCAATCCGCTTCAAACGTTCTTCGACCTCACCCCCGAGGCGATCCGTCAGGTCATGGACCTAAACTTCACCGGCGCTCTCCTGGCCTGCCAGGTCTTCGGACGAGACATGGCCGCGAGAGGATCCGGGCACATTATCAACATCTCGTCCATGAGTGGAATCAGGCCTTTGACGAAGGTTCCGGCTTATAGCGCTGCCAAGGCCGCGTTAACCAATTTCACGCAGTGGCTTGCGGTCTATCTGGCTAAGTGTGGCATAAGAGTAAATGCCATTGCGCCTGGCTTCTTTCTCACCGAACAAAACCGTCATCTTCTTCAAAATGCTGATGGCTCACTTACGCCCCGAGCCCAAACGATCCTTGCTCACACGCCTATGGGCAGGTTCGGCAATCCGTATGACCTCACTGGTGCCCTCTTATGGCTTGCATCCGACGAAGCATCGGGGTTTGTCACCGGAGCAGTAATTCCAGTAGACGGTGGATTTTCGGCCTTTGCCGGTGTTTGATATCTCATAACAACCGATAGAAGGAGATACAAATATGGAAATTGCATTTATTCCAGAACCTCACGAGTTGCATGTGTTGAAAGGCCGCTGTGCGTTACCCGCGAAGGGGAACATAGCCATAAATGATCCCTCAATGGCAGGCGCTGCTGACACAGTGAAAACCCTCTTCCCCCGCTACACAATAACTGCAGTGGTAGAGGATATTATTGATCCGATCCGTATTATAAAACAAAGCCAAGGTATAAAGCATCAGGGCTACCGCCTTTCAATCTCTCCGCAAGGAGTGACTATTGAAGCGTCATCTCAAGCCGGCGCGTTTTACGCCACACAGACCTTGGCCCAAATTGTTCAGCAAAGTCCGACCGGTAAGCTTCCGTGCCTCATCATCAACGACTGGCCGGATTTCCCGGACAGGGGAGTATATTATGACGTATGCCGGGGCAGAGTGCCCACCATCGAGAGTCTCATTAATCAGGCTCGTACTCTTGCTCATTACAAGATCAATCAATACCAACTATACGTCGAACATACCTTCAAATTCCGCGCCCACCCGCTCATAGGCAAAGGAGCATCACCTCTGACTTCTGAGGATATGCTTGCGCTGGACAAGGTCTGTCATGAACATTTCATTGAGTTCGTGCCTTCCCTCGCCAGTTTCGGGCACTTGGCCACTGTCCTGAAACATCCTCCATATCGCAATCTCGCGGAAGACTGGGGAGTTGGACGCTACCTTGACCCACAGGCCGCATCAATGCCGTCCTGGCAAAAACACCGCGCATGGTCTCTTTCCCCTGCAAACCCACAAATATATGAATTTCTGACGTCGCTCTACCAAGAGTTCCTCCCGCTCTTTTCCTCCACCCGATTCAACGTCTGCTGCGATGAAACATGGGATCTGGGACTTGGCCAGTCCTATGAACTCTGCAAAGCAAAGGGGAAAGGCAGAGTTTACCTTGACCACATTATCAGACTCCGCGAACTGAGCGCCAGGCACGGAAAAACAATCATGTTCTGGGGCGACATCATCCGCCATTATCCAGACCTCATTCCGGAAATCCCCAAAGATGCCCTCGTGCTGGATTGGGGATATGCGTTCAACCATCCGTTCGATCGGATCAGCGATTTCAGGAAGGCAGGACTGAAGTTCTATGCCTGCCCTGGCACATCCTCCTGGGTCTCTCTATTCCCAAGGCTCCATGAAGCCTGCGCAAATATTCACGGCTTTGCAAAAGCAGCCCATGAGAACAACGCCGCAGGCGTCCTTAACACAGACTGGGGAGATGGCGGCCATTATAACTTCATGGAATACTCCTGGCACGGATATCTATTCGGCGCGGAACAGTCATGGAATGTGAATGCAGATCGAAGCACATTCACACGACGCTTTACAAAACTCTTCCTCAACTCTGGTTCCAATGAACTGGCGGAAGCGATTGAAGAGCTGGGCGATATTTCTCATCTCAATGTGGAGGGCTTTTATCAGAGCGTCTGGCGGCATATATTCTTCGCCCATCCCAATAACCCACTATTCGATGGGAAACCCAGGAACGCATGGACCTGCAACTCTGGCAACATCAACAGGCAAAATATCGTGCTGAATGCCTCCCTTGGCAAAGAGGTCCTCAACCGACTATCTCGGATCAGAAGGGCATTCGCTAATGCACAGGCCCAAAAAGGCGCCGACCCCCATGGCGTGCTTCCCTATTGGATGTTCGCAGTGGACACCATAGCTGCCGCTGCAAGAAAACTTGTCACTCTGACGCCTGACGGCTCTAATACGCCGGCCGCTCGAAGGAAGGTCAGCGCTGAGTTGGCTTCGTTGAAATCAAGATTCGTTCGCCTCTGGATGGCGCGAAACAGGCGTTCTGAAATCGGCATGACTCTGAAACTCTATTCCGACGCCATCGAATCGCTGCGCTGATGGTAGCGCTTTTTCAGCGTCAAGGCGGGCACTCTGAGTCCTGCGCGGTTTTGAGCTTTGCTCGTTTTTTGAAAGCAACTGGCAGTCTGAGAAGCGTCAGGGGATTTCTGTCGGCTCCGGAAGGGGGGCGCCCAGCAAACCGCGGCTCCAAGCTTTTGAACCATGGGTTTGGTAGAAGTTACGCAGGGCGCAACGAGCTATACGTAAGACCCGGGTGTGTTCCGACATTGACCACCAACAAGTTAACAAGCCACGAGGTTCACTAACATGTCTATGTTCAGCATGATAATATAGGTCAACGGTCTATCTAATGATAATCATCGTACCGAGGAGTTGGGGAATTTTTGTCTCAAGAACAAGAGTAGGCCTCATAAATCCTTCGGTATATTCGCTAAGGACCACACGGGTACCATAGGGCCAGTCGCCACTATTGCCGATCACGAAACCGTAGTTGTTCGATCCGTCAGCATACTGTTGTAGAGGGGTGGTTATATTGAAATGAAGTGTGCCTGCAAATATTAG
>CALETX010000458.1 GCA_937920455.1 uncultured bacterium | reverse complement strand
GAGAAGCATTTTGGCGATATCTTTCACTCTAATGGGTCTGCCTGGCCCATGCATTAAGCGTCTCTCTCATACGTCCAGGGCTATTTGTTGTTATCGAGTCAACGCCCAGCTCCATATAAGCGGTGGCCCTTTGCGGATCGTCAACAGTCCACACGTGCCAATCATATCCTGCAGCTCGCAATCTCTGCATAAAATCCGATGTCACCGCGGGGTGATCCTGCGTGCTCAATCCGTTTGCCTTGACTGCGCGCAGGACATTCAGGAGGTAGTCAATGGTTGGCGCGGCCACTCTGGTGCCCGGGTCAGTCTCGAATGAGCATAGAAGAAGCGTAGTGAAATCCGGAGCTTGTTGCTTCACGGCTTTCACTACCGTTTGATGGAAAGAAATCACTGACACCTGAGCCGTATCAAGACCAGAGTTATATATCACTGAGCAAAGGGGCGGAAGAATTTCTGGACCGCATTTTACTTCAATGAAGATGCGTTTACCTGGTGGGACAGTTTCCAAGGCCTCTGCCAGAGTCGGAATTCTAACGTGCTGAAACGGCGAGCCGGACGTCCGGCCAAGATCTATTTGACGCAAATCATCCCAACCAGATTCAGAAACGACAAACCGTCTGCCATTGCTTGTGATCACAGCGTCGTGTACACAGACGATTTGACCATCGGCAGTCAGATGAATATCCGTCTCGATCGCGTCAGCATGCTGTTCCCACGCTAATTCGAACGCCGGCACCGTATTTTCGACAGCGTCCCTGGATGCTCCACGATGTGCTACTATGAGCGGAAGCAGCGGTTTCCCTTTGCCTTTTTCCTTGTGAACAGAAGTGGTGGTCATCCGGCTAAGATTGTAGAATAGCGTTTATCGTAAGTCTAACGACATGCTTGAAATTTTCAACCGACGTCGCCATGCTGCAGAATCTAACCCCCTAGGCCACGCGTTCTCAACGAAGCACAAACACCGTTCCCTTCACCGCCTCAAGCTCATATGGCCCTATGTCCACCACTCCACCAGGCGGTTTGATCCTAGGCGAAAGATCCAGGTCCAGAGTGCCTTGTGTAAGGTTGGTATCGCCTGCGTTGACAAGAGGACTCGATGGACGCAACCGATAGTTTCCGCCCGATCTATCCATATACAGAGGGTCATAGAATGTGACATTTGTGCTGTCCGATTCGATGTAGCCGAAGCCGAGCGGGGTGCTGTAGATGTTGACATTTGTGAGGAACAACTTGAACGAGTTAGTATTAGGTTCCGAGTTTAGCGAGCCGCACCAGCTCACCGACGTATTGTAAACATACATTTTCTGTGAGCTATCCTCAGGCACACGAAACGCGCAGGTGGCTCCGTCAATAGCGCAGCTTTTCACCTGGATGGTGGTTCTGAACCCGCTCACGGCTGCGCGATTTGTGCCACAGGCTATGTTGTGAAGAAGCGAGTTTGCGATAACTGCCGGGCTGGAGCGGTTCATTCCCACAATGATCTGGTGGCTGCTTGAGACCGTCAGGTCCCTGAAAATGCATCGGTCAATGGTGGCAGGCCGGTTATATACGAGAAGCATACCAGTTTCTCTGTTATCGTTTCCGGGGAAAATTAGGTTAGCGAAAATGCAGTCAGTCATATCGAGAGCAAAATCTCTAAAACTGAAGATGCCATAACCCCCGCCTGGCGTCGCCGTTGTGCTACAGTCGAGAAACGCGCAATTTCGTAAGTAAGCTTTGCCTCCGGTCCCGCTATTGCCTTCGAAATAGAGCAGACGGCTGGTTGTAGCCGCCACATTGGAAACAACCACGCGCGAAACGATCACCGTGCGCATAGTGGCGGAATCCTCTACTCTGATCACGGCAGTGTCGTCCACTGCTCCGCCGTTGATAATCGTGTGGATCAAGCAGTTTGAAAAGGCTCCTCCCCAATACCGCGCCCGGATGAACGTACCCTTTGCTCTTGTGAGAACAAGGTCGTACAGTCCTCCAGATCCACGGATTCCAGGGTCTGATCCGAGCGTGCCCAGCATGAAAATAATTCCAGAACCATTGGCGTCAATTACTGATGAATCTGACGAATCGCAGTTCGTCCCTTTTATACCAACAATCGAAATACCCTCTGGTATTGTTATTGGAAACTTCTCGCCCGTTCCGCTGCCGTATGTACCCACCTCCAACCTGATTTCTTCACCCGGCACAAGCTTGTCCGCAGCATATTGGATTGTCCGAAGTGGCGAGGAGGGTGCTCCTGATCCATTGCTATCGCTGCCGGTGGTAGCAACGTACAACGGGCTGGTAAATCCTATAACCTCAAACAAGAGCGATGATGCCATGCTTTCTGAGAAGACAAAGTCGTTGTTGACACTTATCGTCACAAAGTTTTTTCCGCTTCCGCCGACGATCTGAAGATAACCCTCAGACTGCCATCCGCCGGCAGGAATTGTATTTCCACCAAGCCAAACAATCGCATTATTCCCAGCTCCGCTTACGCCACCCGTGGATATGGTTATTGCCGCGGAAGCTTGCAAGTTGGAGTCCTCAAGCTGGACACGGTAGGTGTTGGTCACGTTCGGTCTGATAAAGAGGCGGGGGACATGGCCGGGGACGGTAACGATCGGATCATGCAGGTAAACGCCAAACTCTCCGGCTTCGACTCCCAAGGATGAGTTCGTCTCGCTTACTAGAACAGGGCTAAGAGTGTTGTTAGGCACTGTCAGGGGGTTGGTCACCGTAATATAAAGAGTGTTGGTCTCACTGCCTGTGATAAAAGTAAGCGTCTGAGGTCCGCTCAGGTCCTGACCATAACTTACAGCGCCAGTAGCGGTTCCCCCAGGGGGTGGTTGGATCCAAATGGGAACGTTCAGAGTTTGACCTCCAAACGCATGACAAACGGGTCCCGGCGTGAGGAAACGCGGTTGATCGGGATCGGCAAAATTTAGCTCGTAACATCCGAGATCCACCTCTGCAAATCCGTCTCCGTTGCCGTCGCGTATACGCGCTGTCTTATCAAGGTCCATTGTCGTCTGAACATAGCTTGTCCTGCCCGCGTCAACGAGCGGGCTGTAGGAGTGCAAATGGAGGTTCGTTCCGGCGGCATTTAGGAAATACGGCGTGTAAGCGGTCACATTAGAGCTTGCTGCTGAATTGTAGCCGGCACCGATAGACGTGTCGTTTGTATTGACGTTGTATAGGAAAAGTTTTTCGGGATACGTCGGCTGACTCACGAGTCCACAACTCGAAAGAATGCTGTTGTACGCGTACATATTGTTGCCTACGCCGTCGGGATTGGGTCGGAATACGCTGGTTACATTGTAAAACGTACAGTTGCGTACTGCCACGACGCTGCGAAAACCGCCGATCGCGGCGGAGTATGTTGAGCCAGTGGGGCCACAGTTGATGTTGTAGAAAAGGCAATCCCGAACCTGAGCGTTCGTCGCAGCGCCTATCCGGTTGGGGCAATAAAGCATAGTTCCATTTGCACCGATTACGGTGATGTTCAGGAACTTGCATCGCTCAAGAATCAACTGAGAACTGGCAGCCGAAATAATACCTCCCTCGTTGCCGGCATACCCGGGCACCGTAACATCCTCGAAAAGACAGTCAGCCAGGACGGTATAGAACCCTGGCGTGTACACGGACGAAGGATGGAAAAAAGAGAATGTTCCGTTCGCCTGACCAGGAGCCACGGTGGTGGTAAGTGCCTTAAATGTGCAGTTCGTGATCAACAGGCTGCCAGTGCCACGGATAAAAAAGAATTTCTGGACATTGCAGGAAACGTTGCTGACCACAACTCCACTTAGCGTCAGCGCGCATGAGACGCCATTGCTGTAGTAAAAGCAGGATGTGTTGTTAACAGCATTCCCGTTGGCTATGTCGCTGATGATCACATTCTCAATTGTGCCCCGCCACTGGTCGCCAACTATCGCCGTCCCTTTGGCCCGTATAATGCTGAGATTCTTGAAGAGGTTCGTCGCAGAGCCTGGCCCCAAAGTGACACACTGATTCGTATAGCCCCCGTCAATAACTGCGAGCGACGGATCTCCTGTGCCCACAACTGAGACACCAGAAGGAATTACTAGAGGAAGCGTCTCACCAGCGTTGGCATTGTATGTGCCGGCCCCAACCCATATCCAATCTATATTGGGAGTCTGGAGCGCCTTCGTTATTGTGCGATATGGATTGCTCTCAGACCCGTCGCCGGTTACGTCTGAACCCGATCCAGAAACCCAGTTCGTCACAGCAAACGAGCAGTGAGGAATTGTCCAAAGCCGGACAGCCAGCAACAAAAGGTACGGGAAATGGCTCTGTGTATTGTCGAATGAAGGTCTCATCGGCTGCCACCGCTGAATCCCAGTGTACTTATACACCAGGCGGATAGCGTGTTACAAGAGTTGTTTTGTTTTTCTGTATTTTGAAGCGCCGTTGCGCCAGGAAATGGCACTCCCTTCACCCACTCCAGCGCATGCCCTCCGGCCAGCCAACTGGTCCCGCTCAGGTCATGATGATTCGCCATCAGCGCATAGCCGTAACGCCCTCTCATGTCCTCAGCCGCCACAGGAAATTCCGGTAGTCACTTGCCACTTCGCAGATGCATTGACGGTTCTGCCCGCAAACCGTTAATTGATTCCACCCTCCGCCACATTAACGCGCAAGACATCTAACATGCCCACTCCATGTCACGAAGCTCCCCGGCTGTCAGTTCTCGAATCTGGAAACGTAACCCCTGTTTGGGCCTAAACAAAGTTTCCGAAAACCTGTTCGGCTTTCCAGCAGATACGCGGCGCCCTGTGTCTTTTTGGCCCACCGAATGAAAGGCCAGCAGCACAACAAGGGAGCGGATCTCATATGAGATTTCTACCGCCCCCGTCCAATCCAGATGAAACTGTTCTTGCCAGCAGCGATGATCTTGAGTGGTTTCCCTTTGACTCCTGTCCGGATGCAGCAGCGTATTTACGGGTCGGTGTCGGGCTACGAAAACCTCAACGATCACGATAACTTGCGGCACGATCCGTCCTGAAGCTATTGAAGGATAAGGGAGCCGTGATCATTCGCAACAGGCGGCAGCTCATGCAATATCCGGCCAGCCCCACCA
>CALETX010000457.1 GCA_937920455.1 uncultured bacterium | reverse complement strand
AAGCTTCAGGGCGTTCATCCAGATGGTATTTCCTGGAGAAACGCTCAGGGTAATTTCAGACGATGATCCTATATTCCAATTGCCATTCTGCTTTCCGAACGGCGCGCCGCCGTTGTGGCATCACGGCGGAACCCGAGCCATGGGCATCAAGCATCAGGGCCGATGGGTTGTTTTCTACCATCCTGGCGACATAAACGATGCGTGGAAAACAGGCCACTCCGGCATGGATGCGGAACTGGTGAAAGGGGCATATGAAATGGGAGTGAACATCGTTTACTATGCCTTTACCAGGTATCTTGAGTTGACAAGGAAATATCGAAAATGAGCCTCGCAATCATCGTGAAGGCATTCGGACCTGCCGGTGTGGTATCATTTGTCGCGCTGGTGACATCTATTATAATACTTGCCGCCTTCGCCCGAAGCGTAATGAGGCCCCTTCGATGGAAAATTGCGCTCGGCCTGGGGATTGTAGGCTGGCTGCTTGCAAGAGTGGCTTCCGACAGGGTTAGTTCGATAGAAGTTGACAGGACCGAGGAACTTGAAGCAGCGCGTCTGTATCAGAAAAGGCTTAGGGAGGAGATGGAGGGATTTGCCTTTCAGAGGGTGCGTTTCGCTGAAGATACAGAAAGTGACCGCCTCGATGTCGCAGGTCTGAAGAAAGAGGAACTTGCCGCTCTGACAGGGGCAGTTGAGAAGAGTGAGGGTCCCGTGCCGGCTTACATGGCGGACGGAAAACAGCAGAGAACTGCTGGCAAAAAGAAACAGGTCTCGGCTGCGAGCCTGGCCAGTAAGGATGACTCCGCAGCCGGTCTTAAGATGAAAGAGAGAGATGTTCTGGCTGCGAACCGCTTGGATAGATACAATCTTCTGGTCTCGAACATAGTGTTGCTCGCCTCGCTGTGTGCGGTGGGCTGGGACTATGCGAGACGTTTTAATCGCACAATCGGCGGTTCCATGCCTCTCCCCCTCAGCTCAAAATGGCTTCAGGCAATCTCTCCGCCTGCGCGGACTGTTCTCTGGCGCGCTCCTGACATGCGGCAGATTAGATCATACTTAGAAACAGTGGTGCTCAGAGGTGAGACGTTCGCGTGGTACGGGAATTCGCCGTGGGAGGGTTCCTTGCCCCAGTCATTGCCGCGTGTTGTGTTCAGAAGTTTTCGGTTCGGATCGTGTCCGGTGCTGGTCTTCGGAGCAGCAGATGTGCCGCTGGAAGCTGAGTTTTTCTTTGATGCCGTATGGTTTAATCGCTATGCGGTTGTGGTAACTGATCCATCAGAAGGGCAAACCATGTTGGAGAAGTGGCTGGACCTTTGTAAAAGTCGAAGGACAAAACGCGCAAGAGCTGGAAAAATGGTTCACATCATCTGGGGCTTTGATGAACCTTTGCCCCATGACATACTGAGCGGAATGGCAAATATGGCGGAATCTTTGAATTTCAAACTGGTCGTGACAACGCCGGCGGCTGTCACAGGCGAATACGGTTCTTTTTTCAGCGAGATTATCTGACAAAGCAGCAAGCATAGTTGCCGACTCAGGTCTATGAAACCGGCGGTTACAACGCCATTTGTGTTCAGAGGCATTGGCTGGAAAATGAAGAAAACTTGAGACGGCTTTAAAATATGACGTCAAAATTAAAAGCAGCCTTGTTTTTGCTTGGTGCGGCCGGTTCGCTGGCGGTTTTCGGCGTCGGCCTAATTGGTCTTTGGCGTTCGTTCGGAAGGAGTGACATACCTGCGAGCAGCGGACAGCTTGTCTTACCAAACGAACAAATACCGCCTGCTGATGAACCGCCTCCTGCTGAAGCGTCTCAGTCGTGGTGGAAGCCGCGGCGCATTCCGGTGAGTAAAAAGCCAGGGCCACCGCACGGGTCGGAGCAGCAGGAATTTGTGCTTGATGAGTCGAACTCCTCACTTATGAAAGGAGTTTCCGAATGGGGAGTCCAGCGGTGGTGCGACATTGCCGGTAATTTCTATTCAACACGCCTAATAAGGGAGTTTAGCTATGTCAATCCTGGATCGAATGGCCCATCGGTGCGCGTGAGGGTTGCTCCTGAAGGGCCGACATTGAAAGGCCGCCTTGAAGCGAGAGGCTTAAAGCCTAACTTCGCGTACCAGATTAAACTTCGTGGCCTGCCTGATGATGATTTCGAGGCATTTGAACGCATCGGTTATATCGGGCGGTGGAGATTGCCTGGGCGGGGCACCAATTATACAGATAACGATTACAGGGCATATCCCGACAAACAAAAGGTCGAAGCTTACATTCTGTTTGATTTTTTCGTCACCGACGGCAGAGGGAATGCGATCAGAGATTTTGAACTTGATAGCTCCTTGCACGTCCTATGGAATGGTTCCCGCCAGGCCGGGACGCCTGATGCCGATGATCTGATTCCGGTTCTTGTGGAGGCAAACGACCCCGAGAAATACGCTGTTCCGCGTCGGAAATTATCAGTGGAATTCATCTGGGCTGAGCGAGAATTGTGCCGCTACACTTCCGCATCAGACGTTATAAGGCTGCCTCCCGGGAAATATCGCGCGGAATTGGTGCTGACCGAGGAAAGTTTTCACTCTCCGTACAACGACGGCGGTTATTGGGCAACCGTACTGAGCTGCCCAGTTGAATTTACCATCACAGCGGACGATAAAGCGCAAGTTGGAGTCGCTGTAGCGGATGCGGACGATGATACACGAAGCGGCAAGCACCAGGCATCGACGCGCTGATTGACTCAAGGGCAGATGTAACTTTGTTTCTCATAAGATGTCAGACGCGACTCATCTGGTGTGTTGCCGTTCCCTTATCAAGCATAGAGCTTTGGTCGGATAGCCAATTTCGACGCGATTTCAGTTGAAGCCGCCAACACGAAATCGCGCATTTTCCCGCATTGGCCGGAATAACACGTGCAACGAATGAAAGTGTCGCTTCTTGAAGTGTTTTGTTTCCTTGATGATCTGAAAGCAATAGCTCCTGCCAACATGTTGAGTCACCAGGATCGGGTGGAAATTTGAATACCGGCTGTCATGAGAACTCGCTGATGTTTGCCATACACATGTTGGTTTTGGTCCTGTCTTTCAGATAGAGGAACTGGCATGCCTCATTATTGAGGCAATAAAGGAATGGTGCGCAAAACTGAACTGTCTAGCGGTTGCTCAGGAAAATCCGGTCCAAGCCAGGATGTTCTGATCCACGCTCCGCCAGCTCCCTGCTGAAATTCAATGCGGATATCATGCAAGCCGGGGTTGAGTTCGATCGTCGCCTCATGATTTGCCGGGCTGCCCCAGTGATCGAAAAGAAGTTTTCCGTCAACCCACATCCGGTTGCCATCGTCTGATGATGCCTTGAAAGTATAGCGACCGGATTTGGGAATTATTATTTTTCCCGTCCATCTGACCGAGATGTCGTCCTGCCGGCCGTCTGGGTAGGGGAAGCTACGGTCCTCCACCCATATTTTATCGTCTATCCTTTCTAACAGGAGTTTCTCAAAGGATGTTCCCGCGTAATACTGGCCTTTGATGCCAGGCACAAAGAGATTCAGCAGGGATGCGTTTTCAAACGCCCAGCGCGCCACAGCGGGTTCGTTAGTGCGTGAAAGAGCATCAGATGCGTACGAACGAAGGGCGGTATATGAGCCATTCCCGAAAACTTGCTCGAATGTGTTGGAATCGCCGTTGCATCCAAGCTTGAGAACAGCAACCAGAACCATCGCGTTCTCGTGGTTGTTGGTGAAGAGCTTTTGCGTCAGCACTGGGACAAAGTCGCGGACATTGGAAACATGTGCCAGGCGGCAAAGAGTGCCTGCAAGTTTGGCTCTTTCAAACGATCCACGCGTTTCGAGAAATCTGGCAACGATGTCAGGGGTTGACACATAATCCTCCATGTCTGCCAACAAGCGTGCAGCTTCCACGGCGATGTCATCTTTAGCTTCGCGGACAGCCTTCCGAAGTACTATCTTCGCGATATCTCCGGCGCTCGTCAGCTTGTCAGACGCGACTTCCGCTGTCTCTGGATTCTCTGAGGCCAGTTGTTCCACCGCAAAAGACAACGCGAGGAAGCTGCGTTTGTCATTCTTCAATTCAACTATTCTTGCCGACACCTTTGCCGCATCTTCTCCGGACAGGCCGGAGAGGTTGCTCAGCAGCGAAATGGCGGCATCGAAATCCCCTCTTTCACGTAGGCTTTCGGCTTTCTCAAAGGCTTCTGAAATGTTTTGTTGAGGGAGGGATGGTTCTTCCGACACCCAACCGGATGATGATCTGTTCCGATCCTCCTGGATGGCTGCCGGAGCTGCCTCAACTCCAGAAGTGGCAATGTTTGTCAAGTCTGATAATGCTTCTGCGGTACGAAAAGGCGGTGGTTGAGCCGCCCTTTCGTTTTTGTTGCCACAACCCCCTATTAGCAGCATTGACGAAGCGCCCAGAACAAAGGCGAGCTGTATACGCAAGATGTGTAGTCCTGTCACTGTTCCATTCCCTCCAATACAAGTATCGAAACTCTGTTGGTGACAGCAGCAATACGAGCTGGCATGTCTGAAACCCCAGCGGCGCCTGCCATTCTCATGGCATTGGAGAAAGCATGTTCGGCTTCGGAGTAGCATCCATTGGCCCACATGCTTCTGCCAGAACGAAACCAGAGATTGGCTGCTGAGGATTGGTCGCCGGATGCTTCATAGCACTGGGCGGCTTGCTCCAATGCATCGGCCATTCTGTCATAGACGGCGGACTGCCGCCAGAATGCGGCTTCTTCCTCAAAACGCTTCGCTGCGTCATGGTGCCTTCCCTGTGTCAACAACACATTTCCATCAGCCTGGGCTGCATTCGCCTTCACCAGAGGAGATGCGGAACCCTTTGCCTGCCTGGCCAGTTCGTCGCGGGCTGCGCGGGCGTCATCATGCATGCCGAGTCTGCATGCGGCTGTCGTGATTGCGGCAAGTCTCTCCGCATTTATCTCCTCGGCAATTGGCTTACCGCGAGGTGGGCTGGCCCCTTTCAGGATATGGAGCGAGCGTTCAAAATCGTTTGTTCTTGCCGCCACTTCCGCCTCCAGGAGGCGGATGGTCATTTGAAGATCTGGAGATTGAATGACTTCGGCGGCGGCTTCACGAATTAATGCCGACGCCTGTTCAATATCATTTGCGGCCAGCCGGATCGCCGAAAGATTGCATGCCGCAAGCGCTACCCCCTCAGGATCGTCGGCTCGGTGCGCGGCTAACAAAGCGTTTTCCCATTTCTTGGTTGCATTCAGAGACTGAAGACCCGTTACGCGGCCCGTGGTCGGCCGGCGTACCTGCTGGGGCACATATTTCCTTACAAGCCAATGTCGCTGGAATCCCCTTACAAGGCGAGTGGTTTCTTCCATGGTATCCACGGATGCCGACACAAGATCATCCACATGGCGCACGACAGCGCGCACATCACGCGCAGTATGCGTCGAGGTGGTTATAAGCCCCTGGACATTGCTGACCGCCATATCAATATTTCTTATCGTGGTAACTGCAGTTGAAACGAGATCGTCGGTTTCTGAGAGCACAGCTTTGATATCAGCGGCCATGCTTTGATCCTTCACTACGGCGCCCGCAAGTCCCTCCCCATGTTCCACGCTGCCGAGTATTCCGTTGACGTGTTTAAGGATGCTCTGCACTTCTTCGAGCATCGGAATGG
>CALETX010000456.1 GCA_937920455.1 uncultured bacterium | reverse complement strand
TGCTGGAGAGAACAGTTTCTACGAGAACCGGCCTGAAGTCATGTTCCATCATTCTGTAGAGAAATGGTTTGACCATTAACTCGAAAACCACAAACACTGAGGCAGGATTTCCCGGCAGCCCCCATATTGTCGTGTTTTCCTTGGCTGCCAAGTGAGTGGGCCTTCCGGGCTGCATTGCAACGCTCTGAATAACGGTCGAGAAGCCAAGGTGTTGCAGCGCTTGCGGTACAAGATCGAAATCGCCCGTAGAAACTCCCCCTGAGATTATCACGACATCGCAGCCATCAGTTGCCTTGCGTATGGCTTCGCAGGCCGCCTCAAAGGTGTCATCAACTATTCCCCGATAATCTGCCATGATATTCATCTGGCGCAGTTGGGCCAGGAGCATAGGAGCATTGCTGTTACGTATCGCAGAGGTTTGCGGAAGATCATGCGGCTCTACCAACTCTCGACCTGTGGAAAGGACGGCGACTGAGGGCGTTTCCATCACCAGGGGCGAGCACACTCCGCAGGTAGCCATTACAGCTATATGAGAAGGTCCGATTCTTGTACCTTTTTTCAGAACGGCGCTGTCCTTTGCAAAATCCTCGCCGCGACGACATATGTTTGAGGCGGTTTGGTGATTTACGACAGTTACCATATCGCCGACCCGTGTGGTCTGTTCCTGCATGATTACGCAATCAGCTCCATGGGGAACGGGAGCTCCAGTGAGCACACGAGCGCACGTTCCTTGGGCTATGGTTTTTCGTGGCTCATAGCCTGCCGGAACTTCTTCGATGACGCGAAGGACTGCGCCAGCTCGCAGATCCTGACGACGACAGGCATATCCATCCATTGCCGATTTGTCGAATGGCGGGACGTCTCTATCCGCAATTACGTCCTGGGCCAGTATGTGGCCAAGCGCATTGATCAGGGGGATGGTCTTGGTCCTGCGCAACGGAAAGGCATGGTCCATGGCAATAGCAAATGCTCTCTCAAATGGCAGCATGAGATATGATCCTCCTGTAATCTTCTGGTGTGTTGACGTTTTCGATAGGACAATCAGATGAGACAGGCAGGAAGCTCACATTAATCCCTGATTCTTCAAGAGCATCTCTTACTCTGCGCTTGCCGGCCGACAAAGCCGCCTCGGCAGCCACCGAAAAAAGTCTAGTATATACAGCAAATAGAGGCTCAATCGAGCCATCAGAACGTCTAGGAACCACCGCGTGGGCGTTATTTGCCAGACGCATCATAGCAGGGATAATTTCAACAGGGATGAGTGGCATGTCGCATGCAGCGACTAGAAGTTTATCATGAGCAGTCGCTTTAAGACATGATAGTATTCCCATCAGAGGTCCCATGTCGGGCTGGGCGTCGTTTACGATTGGCAGATTCAGAAAACGAAATTTGGCCGTATCGTTTGTTCCGATAACAAGCTCGTCTACATAAGGAAGCAGACAGTTTGTGATATGACGAATCATCGGCGCCTTACCGATAGGAAGCATTGCCTTGTCAGCGCCCATTCTGCGGCTCCGCCCGCCGGCAAGAATGGCAGCGCTTGCTTTGTAGGGGACGATCCATCGGTTCCCGGTATAGATACAACGCTCTGGCGGCAAATCCCAGGCGCTGCCGTTGAAAACCACCTCTCTGTCGGCCAGATGGCGAACTTGCATGCATGATTCTTTGACGGAGTCGGTGCGCTGCTCGCGGATGATGATGAACGCGCCGGGCTCAACAACAAGGCGGGCGGAGTTGGACTCGCATATTACGCATTCGGCAGAAGAGATGTTACGCATAAATGCTTCCATAGCCTCATTGAGATGTTCCGACCGCGTTCGAACCCAGTAAACGCGCATGGCACCAGCCTTTTTCATCCTATCGGTGTCTTTGTGTTCACCTGATCTGATTTCCTCCGAAATCATGTACTTGCCGGTTAGAGATCCGCATACTCCGCACCCTTTGCCCCCACGGGGGCAAGGGCCTGAGGAGTTGCGGATGGTCGTAACTTTTACGGCCACTACCGAGTGACGGCCTGAAAGTTGACGAATCAATGAGCATGCAAACTCTGTCTTTCCGACATTTCTGCCGCCAGATCCTAGTATCAGCATATTTGGGGCGCGGATCATTCTTTATTCCTCCGGTGCAAACGCGACTGAGTTTGCCTTAAAACAGACCCAGGCTTTTTGGCCGACGCTGAGGGCCAATTCCCGACAGGCTGATCGTGTTATTAGAGCGTGGATTGGGACTCCAATATCGAGCGTTACTTCGATGCCATTTCTTGACGATTCAAGTTCTGTGACGGTTCCATGGAACGCATTTCTGGCGCTTCCAGAAGGACGTGAGGCGGACACAACTACTGCATCGTTCCTGATAACCGCGTAGCCGGCGCCGGTTGGAGCGTCATCGGGCAACTGAAACGCCAGCCCATTTGTTTCGAAAACGCACATTGTGTCGGTTCGCTTCGCAAAGCCACGGTAAAAGTTGCGCAGTTCGGCGAAGCTGGCGACGAACTCAGAGCGGGGAGTGGTGAACACCTCGTCGGGTCTCCCGACCTGCGTTATGCGTCCATCTTCGATGACGCCAACACGAGATGCCAAAGCTATTGCTTCCTCGTAGTCATGCGTGACGTGCACGATTGTCTGCCCTTGTCTGTTAATTGCGCGCAGAAGGCTGCGGATTGTCCTGCGTGAGGAAGCATCAACCGACACAAGCGGCTCGTCGAGAAGCAGAAGTTTGGGATTTCTCACAAGCGCTCTCGAAAGCGCGACGCGTTGGGCCTCGCCGGAGGATAGCGTTAGAGGGCTTCGTTCCATGAGAGAGGAAATGCCGAGAAGATCAAGGATTCGTTCGCTTTCTTTCCGAGGGTATCCGGAGAGAGCATAGAAGATGTTTTGCCTAACAGTCATGTGAGGAAACAGCGACTGGTCCTGATAGACAATGCCAATACGTCTTGATTGGGGCGGAGAATTGGTAATATCACGTCCTTCCAGCCGAATGACACCTTTGTCCGGTTTCAGCAAGCCGGCGATCATTTCTAGTATTGATGATTTGCCAGATCCGGATTTGCCTAGCAGAACGAAATATTCACCTGCATTTACCGAAAAGGAGACATCCTCAAGCCTGCAACCGTTCAAATTTCGCACCAGGTGTTCAACTTCGAGCATTGCTTCTGCCTCCTCCAAGAAGCCTCAGACAGACAAAAATGGCTAGAGAAACGGTTAGAAACAGCACAGCAACATTTCGGGCATGGTGAAGGCCGTAGCAGGATAGCCAGTCATAGATAAGGACTGGAGTGATGGCTGGGTGGTATGAAATAATGATAACCGCGCCAAATTCACTGAGCCCGCGTGCGAACATCATTGCCAAGCCACTCAGAATGGACCGCCACGCTAGAGGCACAGAAATTGTAAAGAACACCCGGAGATGTGAGGCGCCAAGTGTTAGCGCCACTTGCTCAACTCTGGCGGGGATTGATTCAAAGCCGGTACGCGCCGCATTTATGAGAAATGGGAGGCTTACAAATGCCATTGCCATGGTTATGCCTACAGGATTTTCGACTATTGAGAAACCCAGTCGTTCCGCAAGCCTCCCCAGGGGCGTATCACGGTTAGCCACCGAAAGCAGAGCGATTCCGGCCGTTGAATGGGGCACAACAACAGGAAGGTCCATAAGGCTCAAGACCAGCGGTTTTAGAATAAACGTCTTGCGCGCAAGAAGCCACGCGAACGGCACAGCGACGACAGCCCCAACAATCGAGGCTGCAAGAGATGTCAGGATTGTCAACTGTATGCTGCGCAGGACTTCAGGATTTGTTGAGGTCTCGATGAGAGAGTGCAAGTTGCATTGAAATGTCATCGCGGCAAGCGGCGCCACAACGAAAAGCATCAACAACCCCCCTCCGAGTGTGGCGATTATTTCTATGCCAGTGGGTTTCCTCATTTGCCTTCTGTGCTACAGGTGACGGGTAGCTTCACATTTTGCGAAATAGAATCTGCGTAAACCGTTCCTTCGTTCAATACAGGGCCGAAGGCTTCGCCGATATCTGCAGCCGATCCCTTTGCGGTTAGACGTTTGATCTCCTCGGGAAGGACGTCATGCTCATTGCAAAGGCACGGGAAGATACAAGGCAGCCCATTTCGTTTCATGACAGTGAGTCCTCCATTTGGGGAGAGGAGAAAGGACAGAAATTTTATTGCGGATTCTCTATCGAAGACGTTTCTGGGAATGGTCAGGCTGTAGAAACATGGTTCGCCGGCGATGGTTTTCTTATGTCCGGGGCCGGCGGAGGACACCTCTACTGAAACACAACCATATAATCTTCTTAACGCCGGATTGCCGAGATTGATGGCATCGGGGAGCTTCAGATAAGAAAGCCCATACTGTCGGGCTACGGATCTGTAGACAAAGAGGTAATCAACCTGTCCGGCTTGTAATATTGGAATCAGATCAATTTCCTTGGGCCTCACAAGCACATTTTTTTTCTGGAGCAACTGATCCACAATGCCATCGGCGCCATAGTATTTTTGGGCCAATTTGAAAGATATAAGCGTCCTGTACCCGCAGGGATCTGTGTCGGGGTTCGATCTTCCGTATGAGATAGATGGGTCAAGGAGTATCCGGAACCAGTTGTTTGCAGTGATAGCCTCGGATCCTCGTGATTTTGTAGTGTAGGCCAATACGATTTCATTGCGGGCGAATATGATGTTCCATGACGCATAACCAGCGCATACAAGGTCGTTTATAATCGCATGGTCAGAGGAAACAAAGACATCGCATCTCTTCTGAAGGTCCTGGAGCCTTACGAAAGCTTCTCTGGAGCCAACGGCTTCCATTTGAACTTCTATTTCCGGATGTATTTTCGAAAACACCTTTACTGATTCTCGAAGAGGCATCGCCATGCTGCCGGCGTGCAGAACGATGATACGCGTTTTAGGATCCTTCGCATCTGGAGCGGCGCAAACGAGTTTGCCTGCGGTAAGAAGAACAGCGATTTGGGAAAGCAGCTTCATTTCGGAAAATCCCGGAAAGTCCTGGCAAAT
>CALETX010000455.1 GCA_937920455.1 uncultured bacterium | reverse complement strand
CGCCCGATCCTAGAATGCATTTCGGCGTGGAGCTGAGCGTTGTTTCAGAATGGGAGCTTGAGGAAATTGCTGCCGGCAGGCACGAGAATGCTGTTTACGGGATAAGGAGTGGTGGGCCGCCTGGCGCTGCCATGGCGCTTGGGCTGAGAGAGGATGATATACGCAGTCTGGGCATTGAATTCGTTGTGGGAGGAGCGCACTGGCCTCTGTACGTGGAATGGACTCCGGAGGCGATCACCCGGGATTACCATCGTCAGAACATGTTTCTGGCCACCCATCCTGTTGTTGACATTGTTGCGCATCCATGGTGGTGGATGGGCAAATGGCGGGATGAAGCGACAGGAATGTATCTGACATATCCATGGCTCGATGATTTTTCGAGAGTGCCGGCTTCGATGCATGAGGAGTTTGCGCGGGCGGCTCTTGAGCATCGCAAAAAGGTTGAGATTAACATCGGCGCCATGATTCTGACACCAGCGTATCCCGAGAAATTCAAGCGTCAGTATGTTGAATACCTGGCATTTCTGCAAGAGAAGGGCGTGCAGCTATGCGCAGGATCAGACTGTCATTCATCTTCGTATGCTCCAGACTGGGCCAAGGCTGAGCATATTCTCGAAAGCGGTGGCCTGGACCTTTCGGAGTTATGGGCTTTGCCGCCAAGGACTCTTTGACTGCTTTTTTTGTTGTTGCGCGAGTGCAAGCGCCTGCTAATATCCGCGCCTGTGAAGCAGGACGTCGCAAGGTTCGTAAAGAGTAGCCGATACAACGCTGTAATCACGACGGTGGACAGCAGATCGGCCGCTATGCGCATCGGGTCGGGACTGGTTGAAAGCAACCTTGCGGCTTGCGTCCAAATCTGGCCTGTCGTGAGTGTATATCGTTGGAAGGGCCGGCTGTGCCGCTCTCGAGAGTATCTTCTCCTTGCGAAAACCGCTTTCTCTCGGGTTGATGCGCTTGTGGCATGGCTTCGAAAGACACATCCTTACGAATTGCCGGAGATCGTGACCGTTCCTATAAGAGGAGGATTGAGCGCGTATCTCAGATGGATTGATTGCGAGACCGGACGGTCTCACCGCGAAAAGCGCCAGAGAAACAAAGATGATCGGCGGTGATTCCAATGGAAGGAATCGGCAGGGTAGAAACACAAATAGCGAACATTTCGCTGCCTTCTGCAGGCTTCAAGCTCGAATGCGGCAGGTCTCTGCCGGAGCTGCGCGTTGCGTTCGAGACCTACGGTACCCTGTCGCCGAGGCGTGATAACGTGGTTTTTGTGTGTCACGCGCTCTCCGGCGACGCGCACGCGGCCGGACATCATGGCGATCCCTCCAAGACGCGCGGCTGGTGGGATGCGATGATAGGACCAGGCAGGGGCATAGACACCGATCACTATTACGTTGTTTGCGCAAACATTTTGGGTGGCTGCAAGGGGACGACTGGTCCTTCGTCGATTAACCCCGAGACAGGACGTCCATATGGTTCGTCATTTCCGCCTATAAGCGTGGGCGACATAGTCGAGGTCCATCGTCGTCTTCTCATCCATCTGGGCATCGAAAAGCTCGCTGCGGTGGCAGGCGGGTCCTTCGGTGGAATACAGGTTTTGGAATGGGCAGTTCGATATCCGGAGATGATTTCCAGGGCGATATGCATCGCATCAGCACCCCGCCTCTCAGCGCAGGCTCTGGCCTTCGATGTTGTAGGACGTGACGCCATTATGTCAGATCCCGACTGGCGAGGCGGCGACTATTACGAGATGGGTAAAGGGCCCGTGTTGGGCCTTGCGCTTGCCAGAAAGATCGGCCACATCACATACCTCTCTCCAAAACTGATGGATGATAAATTCGGGAGGGACAGGACCGATTCAGCGCCGGTTGAGAAGTTTGGCACAAATTTTCAGGTTGAAAGCTATCTTGACTACCAGGGTAACAAGTTCCTGGAGCGTTTTGACGCGAATTCGTACCTGCACATCACAAAGGCGATGGATGAATTTGATCTCGCCGAGCGTCATGGCAGTCTGGAGAAAGCATTAGCGCGCATCCGGGGCAGGGTTCTTATCGTTGCTGTAAGTTCGGATTGGTTGTTTCCTCCGGAACAGTCCCGGATTATTGCCAACGCTATGCTCAAAGCTGGCGGCAGTGTGACATACTGTGTGCTTCATGCGCCACACGGTCATGACGCCTTTCTCGTGGATGTTTCGCGTCTGGCGGACGTCATACGCGCATTTTTGCCTTGGGTTGGGGAGCCAGCGGAGCGGTCCTCTACGGATGATGGAGGAGAACGGGTTGACTTCAAGGTCATTGCAAACATGATCAAACCCGGATCAAGCGTGCTGGATCTCGGCTGCGGCGACGGCCAGTTGCTGAGCGTTTTGCGAAAGCGTGGAGCCGTGGAGACTATGGGGGTGGATATTGACATTGACTCCGTTATATCTGTCATTGATCGCGGCCACGACATATTTCAGGCTGATATTGACGCCGGTCTAGCGGCCATGCCTGACCAGAGCTATGACTATGCAATCCTGAGCGAAACCCTCCCGCTGTTGCGCAGACCCCGATTTGTGCTGAGCGAGATGCTGCGTGTTGCGCGCGAAGGCATCATCAGTTTCCCTAACATAGGAAGTTGGCTTCACAGAGTGGCATTTCTATTGGGCGGACGCGTGCCTGTCCCGAGCGGCGCCTCTGCCGAAGCGTGGTATGAATCAGGAGTTCTCCACGCCTTTAGTTGGGCGGATTTTGCAGATCTGTGCCGAATGGACGGGATCAGGATATTGGAGACCGTGTGCCTGCCCGCAGGGGCTGCAGGGCGACTTATGCTGGCTTTCGGCTGGCGGAATCTTGGATCTGAGCGAATCCTTGTTCGCGTCTCGAAATGACGCTTTTGGAGTGCCCACGGCTTCCCAGCAGGAACGGTTTGGCTAGCCATGAGGACGACGAAAAGCTGCCGATTGAATGGTGGTATGGGGATCTCAACGGATGAGGCGCCTGACCTTCTTTTGTCGGGCAATGATCCAATGTCGGTGCGGGTTGAGACCACATGTAGAGAGCTTGAGGGGAGGCTGGCGACAGTATTTTCTCTTTCAAACGGCACAATCGGCATCAGGGGAACGCATGAGGAAATGCCATCATGGGCAGCACCTGGCTTCTATGTGGCCGGCACATATTCGCCGGGCCCTCGCGCAGATCTGGTGGCTATTCATCCCGAATATCATGTTCTTTCTCACCGCGTAAGAGTCCGTCCGAAGTATCATCCCAGATATACTGAGCTGGTTACCATGCCCAATTTCCCTTATCCGCTTTGTGTGAGACTATCCGTGGACGGACAACAGATCAGCCTTGATGATGTTACAATTCTTTCATGCGAAAGGCTCTTGCGCATGGACAGGGCCATGCTTTGCCGGAGGCTGGTCTTTCGAGACAGGAATGGAAGGCGTACTGTCATTGACTCTGAGCGTTTCGTAAGTTGGGTTGATTTTCGTCTGATCGGATGGCGCTACGAGGTTGTGGCTGACGGACATGATGGAGCGTTTTCCGTTTATCCCTTTGTTTGTGCCAATGTTTCTAACGCTCTTGGGTGCAGGATGTTTGATGTTGAGAGGGATGAAGCAGACGGCAACGTGAATGTTATGGTCGTCCGCTACGGCAGGCCGGCAAAATCGTTATCTTTTGCGCAGGTGTGGCGTATTGAACGGGCCAGGCGTCGCGTACGAATGGATGTCTTTGTTGCTGTCTCCGGCGTTACTGATGAAGCTCTGTCGGCCGCAAGGGCAGCCATGGAAAGAGGCTATGATTTCGAGTTAAAGAGCCATTGTAGAGCCGTCTCTGATGCTGCCAGGCGAGTCGGCGCTGATGTGGGTACTGGTTTCCTGGCCAGACAAGGTTTTTGTTTCGGGCTTCAACATCTTGAGATGGCATTATGCAGGAACAGGAGCGATGTGAGCGTTCCCATAAAGGGCCTGAGCGGCGAGGGATACAGGTTCATGGTCTTCTGGGACACGGATTTTCACATGTTCCCTTACTACCTGCTCACAAATCCCAATCAAGCGAGAAATTTGCTGATGTACCGTTACG
>CALETX010000454.1 GCA_937920455.1 uncultured bacterium | reverse complement strand
GCAGTCGAATTCTCGAACCACGGCAGCACGTCCAGGAGTCGGCAGCATGAGAGGGCCGCGCCGCAGGGGGAATGACCACCCAGGCGCAGCGATGAGTATTCTATCAAGCAAAAGATCAGTTTCCGGCGAGCGCCATTCATGCCCAGAGGTCAGGTCAGCCAGCACGGCAGCATTGAGCACCTCTATCTCATGCACGCCTGGGTCAAGTTTCACCGGGCCGCCGTACACTCGATAGACCCCCCCCTCCACATCAGGATCCGCCACTGTTCTGCCATCCACCTTGATCGTCATCCGCCGGGCCGCGCTTCCGGCTGCCCCAGCCCTGATCTTCACATGATAATAGCCAGCCACGTCACACACAAAATGATCCGCCAGTCGCCCACCAACCCACAGCCTATAAACACGGCCCTTCAGCTCCCCAAAAGTCTGGACGGACATCTTCTCAGGCTCCAAAAGCGTCGGAATCCTCCACCGCCAGCGGGGATCTGAGACAGGCTGATCAGGCCCAAGAGACACAGAGTGCAAGTCAACATTACGATCCTCTGGATATCTCACGGCATCATTACAAAATCTCAAACCGATTGTGTGCCTGCCGGTCGGAACTGCCGCACTAAGCCGATAGACGCCCCAATCCGCTGACCCGATCACCACGTCTTCCACAGGCTCACCATCTACGCTCACCGTGACAACGGGATACTGCCCTCTCACGGGCGTGCCGCGGGCAATGAATGAAAGCGGCATATTCTCGCCGACTCTTGTCTCAACACCCATCCTGATCGCGCACTCCGATGCCAATCGGACCGCGCCGTTATCAAGCTCGAAAGCGGCATCGGATGGTGAAACCAACCGCACAAGGTCCAGGCCGCCAATCCGCGCGGTTTGTCCGCTCCGATCGCAACGCAACACAACCGGTTCTGCGCGGAACCCCGAAGCACCTATTGCGGCAAGCGCAATCAACATCGCAAGCACAGCCGATACAGCGGATATCCCTGAGCGACTCGCAAAGAAACTCAGAACACCTCTATTCTTCATCTGTCTATCCGCGGTCTTGTCCAACCGGAAAGGAAAAACGAAAGAAACACAAAGGCCCAAGAGAACGAGCTAAGAAGCATTCCCAAAAGCCACAAATCGGGCTCATACCGGAATTCAATCTGGTGTCTGCCCGCAGGCAGGAAAACCGCGCGCAGCACTCCATACGCTTTCCATACCTTGAGAAGTCTTCCGCCAGCAGTGAACGCTTTCCATCCTGGATAGAAAATATCGTTCAGGACCACACAACCTGGTCGGAGCAGTTCCACTTCTGCAATCACACGCTCCGCCTCATACCTGACAATCCTGCCAGTCTCCGCTTCATAACTCGGTTGCGACGTCATGGCATCCTTCCAAACGCGAGGGATTGAGTCCTCGAAAAGAACAGCCTCTCTCGCATTGAACGTCGGATCTGACAACAAGTTGAATATGCTCTGCCTCGAAAGTCCGTCTCTAACTTTGTGTGTTATCCACACCCTCGGAAAAGCGTTAGTGTTCTCGTAGATTCGTCCGCTGGAACCATGAAACACTTCTCTCATGCCATCCACTGCTATGCGCGAGGGACGCGCAAGATATCTCACGCTCATCAAATTCCAGACTCTTTCGACCGGCACTTTCTGATAAAATTCAGCGACATGCCGGAGAACGAAGGGATCATAGACAGAGATATCCTGATAACCGAACAACATCGCAGCATTCACCGGATAGTGGCGACTCCATAGATCCTGATCTTCGAAAATCAAGCGCCGTCGCCAAAGGTTGGCGCTTCGCACGGAAGGTGCCGCTGAGCGTAACGCCCGCTCAACAAGAGGAGTTGCCAAGGCCTCGGGCAACATATCAAAAAGAGGCAAGTGGGTTTGGCCAAAGCGTTCCTGCCCTTTGAAATAGAGCTGCCATCCGGTGGTTGCTGCTGATACACGATCGTTTCCGGCATGTTTCCGCAGCCAGCCGATGATCTGAGCCGGCGCGATTCTTCTCAGGGAGCCGGCAGGCACAGAGAAATTGTATCCTGATCCAAAAAAGAAAAGGTCCGCCACAATTGCCAGCAGCGCTAATGCCAAGGTCGCATTCTTCAAGCGCAGCGGGCGCCATGCGTTACCGACCAAAGCGAAGCAAAACAACACAGCCGCTGTGGCTGCCATGCCCGCGGCAAATACAATCCAGGAGACCATGCCCGAAACAAAAAAGAGCGCAGCGCCATGGTATAGGAAAGAGCCGGCGACCAGCCGCAACCATCCACGCCGGCCTTCTCGCCACACAACGTCAATACCCAGAGCAGCGGCCATCGAAATTACGATATATGCAACGAACAAATAGTCGTTAGGCCACCTGAACCAGCGCAATGCCGGCGCATACCTTAACGCCAACTCTGCAAAGCCTGTCCGGCTGCCCATCGCCATCAGAACAGCGATGGGAATCAACACCAGCGCAGGACTCAGGAACCTGAAATATCTCTTCGAAAACAATCCGTTCAAAGAAAGGAAAACGGCCGCCACACCAGCATACGGCACGCTGACAAATGGTAATGGATGCAGAGGAAAGTACGGCGCCCCATACAGCCAGTGAAGCCAGGGGAAAACAAGCGCCCTGAAGCCTTCCGGCGGCATCGCAAATCGCTCGTAGGAGCTGAGATCCGCCAAGCCCCCGGATCGAACCGACAAAACAGTGAACTCAAGCGTTGGCAGCCACTGTACGGCAGTCAAAACAAGGCAAAGCACGGCAGCCTGAATCAGGCCCGCCACAGATCTCAGAAGTCTTGCGATCCTCCGTCTCAATAACATATCAAGGATCGCAAATGCCGCAAAACATGCGAGCGCCACGTGGCCAATTACAAATATGCCTGGCGACCCTCCAAAAAAAGAAACAGCGGTCACGCAGGAAAGCGCCAAGGATCGGCGGAAGCTCGGCATTCTGATCAGCCTCCTCAGGCAAAGCAGTTCCCACGGCCACCATACGGTTGTGTTCACGTATGGAATATGCACCTGTTCGTATGCCATGAAACTCCCATATGCGAACATTATACCGCCTGCCATGGCGGCAAGCCTTCCGACCCGTAACCCGCGCAACACTGCAAACATGCCCGTTGAGGCGACAATCGCATTCAGGACACGAAGGACAGACACCGCCGCAAAAAAAGGCAGGAAAAAAAAGGGAATCTTTAACGGATAGTACAACGAATTTTCTGGATTCGTCAGGTACGGCATGCCGCCGGCCACATGAGGATTCCACATCGGAAAGCGGCCATGTCTGAGACTCTCAACCGCATACGTCCACCACGGCCAATACTGAGCCACAATGTCGTCGTAAGCCGGCAGTGTTCCCCGCCAGACGTGCCTACCATGCCAAGCAACAGCAAGAACCGTCAGCAACGTCCAGCACAATCTGTCCTGTTTGCGAAAAATCAACGTTCGTAGGCCTCCGGCTTTGCGCCCACTGTATCCGACAGGCCCGGCACAAGGCGCAAGTCAATCCTTATGGCTCCTTCGCTTGTTGTGCCAATCCAAACAATCGTTCCAGCTTCCCAACACATGGCGCTGATCCAACTCGGAAATTCCTGGCCGCCAAGAGTTGCTGCCTCTTTCTTTTCGCCACTTTTATCAAAGATCAACAGGCCAGAGTCTTCCTTCAACTCTATTTCAACAACGCCGCCGATCGGCTGAGCAGCCGTGTTTTGCTCAATCATCGCATCATGTTCGCTTATCTTCACGCCATTCCTGAAAACAGCCATACCAGTTGCCGTTTGCACAATTATGCTGCCCCTGACGTTTCGCCAGATTGACGTCACATGATTGTCAGGGAGATTCCCCCACTCAGAAACACGAACAACGTCATTTTCATTAAGACATAAAACTCCATCGTCGCTTGCCAGCCAGATACTGGCGTCGGGGGCTGGCGTGATGCTCCGTATGTGGCCCAGACGAACTCCTTGCACAGATTCCATCAAGTTGAACAAACCGTTGCTTATGCAGGCAACACCTTCATGAACGGCACCATACCCGGCCCAGATGCGCCCTGCCGCATCCTCCGCCAGACACGTTACCGCATCGCAT
>CALETX010000453.1 GCA_937920455.1 uncultured bacterium | reverse complement strand
TCTGCTGGCATCTCTGGTGCCATCCCGAAGAGCAATAATTACATCCGCCGCCACATCCGAAGCATTGCGCTTTCGGCACCGTTCGCATGTCATGCCTTCAGGCCAGGTGGCATGCGAGTAGCAATGCGTCAAATGCTCGCTGGCTGTAATCAGAAACCAGCCACCGAGGTTCGGCACTGCCTTAAAAAGCTGAGATGCGGCATTGCGCAGCCAGGTTCTTACGGAAGGATCTGAGGTGCAAAAAGCTCTTGCACGAGCCCACCCGTCCATTTCGGATCTCCCAGCCGATCCCATCGCCTCTGGATGTTTCTGCCAGAATGCATCATTCTCCGGCAGGCATAATGGCTCGTTGAGGTAGAGAAAAACTCTGATGCCCGCGCGCTTTGCGCGTTCGACAACGTCCCCCAGCGCGTCCTGGTGTTTCGCAACTTCAGACCCCAAACCTTCAAAAGGGTCCACATCAGCGAGATTTCGCAGAATGCCCCTCGCCCAGACAGCATTGAAGCCATTGGCGGCAAGCTCGTCAAAATAACTGGCCGGATAGGCTTTAGGAGCGGTAAGTATATCGTCTCCGTAGTAGTTGGCCCTTAAAGAGCGAAATATTCGAAGTCGCATAGCGGTTCCTCTAATTTCAAAAATGTCCCTGTTCGCGTCTTTCCTCAAAGGTCTCAAACTCAGCCACAGGACCCCCACTTGCGCCTCTCGCCAGTCTTACTCCCAGGTTAGTGAGAAAAGCCGTCAAGTATCTTCGCGGACGCTCAGGTTCCTCTATAGACTTGTCCTGCCACCGAAGATTGTCAATCACCAGCATGCCCGAGCCAACCTGGCGAGCTGTAACCGCGCCGTTTCTCGTCAGAAGCCAGACGTCTTTCCGTCCCTCACCGGGCACAATCTTTGCGCTGGCCGGGTGTGGATGGAGCGGCGCCACACACCATGGTGCAACTTTGGATTTGTTGACCGTCCAGTAAAGATACCCATTCGTCAGGCCATCGGCCAGATACGAAGAATGCTCTATAAGATCATGTTGGCCATGCTTCAGCGAGCCATCCATTGCCTGACATTTCATGCCAACCGCTTTCGCAATAAGTTCAGTCTTTTCCACCCCCAGATCGTGAAGATATACAGTGCAGCCCGCGTTCAAAGCCTTCAGCGCTCTTGCGGCCCATGAAGGATCCGATGGCAGGCATTCTCCATCTACCAACGCCACCGGCTTGTCCCACACTTTGTCCAAATGGCATTTTTCACCTTCAAAACCGATCTGCCTTAAAAAGGCAATCGAGTCTTCTACAACACAGGCGGCAGCTTCCTTCATTTCGATCCTTCTGAAACAGGCACCAAGTTTCTCAAACAGTCTTGATGCGATCGGTTCTTCCATTAGTTTGGAGGTAATACAAAGAGACGAGACTCGAAAAACGCCGCGGCCCAGGTGTATATCCAATAGAGGACTCGCAACTAATCCTTTTCGGTCTGTGCCTGCCGCAAGCAAAGGAATGACGTTGCCGCCCTGCGGTATCTCAAAACAATAATGCGCCACATAGTAATCTTCGCCCCATAACCCAAGGTCTCTCTCCGTAAGACCGCTAAGCGCCGGGCTGAATGGAGCCGCAAGGAAGGCTTGAGTTATTTCCAGCCGATTATCAGGCCCAAAACCCCGCGCTCCGGCTAGGGGCACAGGTAAATATCGCGCGATCCAGTCAGGTGGACAATCCAGAGTCACACACCCGCCACGCGAGACAAAATTCGTCAGTTGTTCCATAACCGTGCCGGCGTCAGACCTGCGAATACCGGCCGAGGATGGCCGCACCCACAGTGCGGCCAATTCCGGATGCTTCTCAATTTCGCCAATATCTTTGATGACCGAGAAGCCGCGAATTCCGGCGCCTTCAAGCCACGCTGCAAAACGGCCCTCAGGATCAAGCACGCCTGTCTGCGGCGTTAAGACAGCCTGAGACTTCGTCGGAAACACACAAAGCGGTACGCGCCACTTATCAACTACTTTGTTACGTGAACGCAGAATGCCGCAGAGACTGAACATCGCGCTTTGATGAAGCTGTGGAAGCTTGAAAATGATCGAAAAATTCTTGCAGTCCGCAGGTCCGTAAACTGCTTTGGGCATTCTGTATGATGCGATACATTTGCCGCTATCATCCTCAAGAGCAGCGTCAAACTCGAGCTCAGTGTCATGTCGTGTATCGTTGTGGAGCGAAAGCTCGAAAACGGCATCTTTGCCGCCGAACCACCTCGACCGATATGTGTGCAATAGGGCCGCCAATGGCCTGGCCGCATGCGTATGAGCCCTTGTTTCAGACCGGCGCAGCGCCTTGAGCGCCTGTCCATATCCCTTCAGACACAGGCACGCCCACGCAGTAAAGCCGGAAACGTCATTGCGACGGTACGCATGGATTTCCATCGGCCAAAGCTTCTCTTGAACCAGTGCCGTACCGAAGTCATCTCTCTCAAAAGCAACATCTCCCACTATCGAAGCCTGATTATCAGGCGTGGCGCCAAACACGCAGGTGAATTCGCCAAGAACAAGCGGCTTGTCCTTCTTCCATATCCACGCCGGCATCTCATCTCGCCCCTCGCCGTACCAAGGGAAAAGGAATGGTTTCTCTACCCAGTAAGCAGTGTGCGGATAGTCGGGGAAAGCCTGCCAGCTCTTTGGATAGTGCAGATTGTACAGCTTCAGTCTGCCCAGAAAGTCCATTGCCGATGACATTTGTATAACACGGCTGGGGTCCTCCCGCTCGGCTTCCCATATGATCTTTTCGAACACGCGTGCCATCGCAGCCATTTTCGGGTTTCGAAGATCCCGAGGCGTTATAGGAGACATCTCGTTTGATAAAGACCAAATCACCACCGAAGGGTTATTGCGGTCGCGTCTCACAAGTGCCTC
>CALETX010000452.1 GCA_937920455.1 uncultured bacterium | reverse complement strand
TGAATCGCACCGGCCCTACGCGGAAGCACTTGGCTATGCAGCACAAAAGGCCGGCGTAACCAGGCCGGTGGAGATCACTCTTGCCGGCAAGCTGCCGATGAACCTTGAAGTGCTGCCTCGACGCGACGAAAAAGGCACTCTGATGGTCATCGTCATCAACCATGACAAGACCGAAGCGACCTATGATGTAAAAATTGCGAAAGAACTCATATCCGACTACGCTTTCGCATGGGAGATGCTCACCGAAATCGAGTTAGAAAAGGATACTGATGGCCAGTTCAACCTGGCTGTTCCGGCGTGGGGCATCCGAGTATTTCTCGTTGGAGAACCGGCCAACCTCAAGCCCATTCAAGCCGCCCAAACCGCATTGAATAAACGCGACCTGAGTGTGCCGCCGTACTTCGCAGCCCATCCTGAACTAAACGAAGGTGAATGGGGAACCCCGATACCACCGATCCGGTAGCATCAACAACATTCAAAGGAGATTTCATGCGATGCCTGTGAGATACAAAAAACTCAACCTGCTTTATTCCGATAATTTCTCCGATCTCGTTCACTGGCATCACGAAGGAATCGGCGAGTTGGCAGCAGATCCGGACACCGGAATGCAACTGGTCTGCTCGGGAAGCAAACAAGGCGCCGAAGGATGCATGGCCTTCTTCAGACCGACTTTGCCTGACCATATCCGCATTGATTACGATATCACCGTTCGATCACACGGCGGCCTCATCATAAACTACATTGCCATGCGCGGACTCAAAGGCGAAGACATAATACAGGACCGTCACAGACTTCCGCCACGCACAGGTGTTATGGCGGATTACTTCTCAGCAACGCGACGTCTGCAAAGCTACCATATTTCATTCAGCCGATTCGATGACAACGGCGTACATACAGACACAGCCAACGTCAGACGCAATCCCGGAGGCCTGCTCGTCGGCGAGGCGCTTGACCCTTGCGTCGAGATCAACAGGCCCTATCACATCACAATCTTCAAAAGCTCGGGGCATTTACAGTTTTATGTTGACGAGAGGTTTGTCTGCTCTGTCTTCGACAGGGACAGAAGCGACTATCCGATTCCAGATCGTGGCAAATTTGGGTTCAGACTCATAGGCTCAAACGTGTCAGCGGATGTTAAATCGTTCCAAGTTCACGCGATCGAACCGCAACCGTCTATTTGGCAGCCATGGAGCTAGGAGACAAGGTCCAGAGACAGGAGAATATTATATGCCATTATACTACGGGAAAACACAGGTTATTATCTGCCGAGACTATTACGATCTGGGACGACGCGCGGCAGCTGACGTTGCTGGACTCATGCGCGAACTTCTCAAGATACGTCCCCAACTTCGGGTCATTTTCGCCGCCGCAGAGAGCCAAGCCACTTTCCTTGACGCACTTGCAGCCGAGCCGGGTATTGCGTGGGACCGTATTACATGTTTTGACATGGACGAGTTCTGGGAGCCATCCTTGCCTGAAACGGTAACTTGCGCTTATCAACTCAAACGGCAGTTATATGATAAAGTCAAACCACTCGCTTGGTATGCTCCGAAATGGAATGCTCCCAATCCACACGCTGAAGCAAGACGATTTGAGGCGGTCTTCCTTAAGCATCGGCCTTTCGATATCCTCTGCCAGGGGATCGGCCGGTCAGGCCACCTTGCTCTGAACGAACCCGGCGTAGCTTCGTTCTGCGACCGTCGCTTTGCGCGCGTGGTTGGTGTCTGCGAGGAGTCCGTAAAGCAGTTGCAGGACGATCCAAACTTCCGCACCGCAGCAACGTCGCTGACCAAAGGCATCACCCTGACGATCCACGCCCTTATGAGCGCAATCCACAAGTTCACCATCGTTCCCCTGGCCACGAAGCGCCCCATACTCGAACGACTTTTGGCCATGAAAACGCCTTCGGAGAAATTGCCAGCCTCTATAATCCGGAAATTTGCCGGCCGCCTTTACGTTGACAGGCAATCCTGTCCGCCTTCGCTTTTATCCGAACACTCATCAGAAAGGAGCGCGCATGAGTAAGCAATCCAGTTGCGGGATATGTCATATGACGCGCCGGCATTTTCTCAAAACCGCAGCCGCCGCAGGCGCCCTGGCTGCCTTTGCCCGCCACTCCTTTGCCGGTACGCCGCACGCTGCCAGCCGTGATGTTTCGCTTTTCGCGGCATGCGGCCTGTACTGCGGAGCGTGCGAGTCGCTCCACAGGAGCATGGAAGCAAAGCAGAGTTCAGCTATTCAGTGCCTTGGGTGCTGGAGCAACGAAAAGCCTCCAGCTTACGGAGAAAAGTGCCAGGTTCGTTCGTGCTGCAAAAAAAGAAAAATCAAAACATGTGGCGAGTGCGATGATTTCCCCTGCCCAACCATACAAACATTCTTCACCGGCGGACCTCGCTATGAGTTGCGCGAAAAATACCTCTGGCAAATCAATAAGGACGGGCTCGCGGCGTGGCTCGCGGACCAAAAGAAAAGATGGACCTGCACCGCCTGCGGATCATCGTTTGCCTACGGCGACAAACGCTGCCCGGAGTGCGGAAAACCAGTGCTAACAGCCGAAGAAGAATTGGCCGATTTCAACAAAACAAAATCATCAATCATTCGTCACGGAGGGCGATAAAGATGTCAAACCGCACGCTAACATCCGCCAACTCTGACACGCAGCATGAAGCAACGGCGCTGGTATTGGCGAAAAATGGCCACAGCCGTTACAGAATCGTAATCGCTAAAGA
>CALETX010000451.1 GCA_937920455.1 uncultured bacterium | reverse complement strand
CGATCTTGTACTGGTACATCCATGCGATCTCCGCGTGGAGATCCGCGTCTGCCGGGTTATAACGCAGCCCATCTCTGCAAAGCAGATCCAGCGCGGATTTTACCCAGCGCCAGCGATCCTCATGGTTGGAAAGCATTACGCTTATGTTGTAGGCCATGTTCCATGCGTGAAAGGCCCATATATCTGTGCATTGGGGTTCCAGTCTGGTTATCCAGTCTGCCAACTGAACGATTTCAAGGTATTTTCCACGCTCCTGCATCGCCGATAACCTGAGCCACAACAGGTCCACCGCTAAGCCTCTGAATGCTCCGAGCACGACGGCGGTAACGGCAACCATGGGTGGCGCATTTCCCCATTCGCCTGATTCTCCTGCCGCTTGTGCCTTGGGAGCCTTCAACAGACGGTGTTTGACGCCACCAGCGATCGCGAAAAGCAAGCAGGTGACGATGATGCCAGCCACTGTTTTCAATTCTCTTTGCTTGTAACCCATTTCTGTATGCCGTTTCTCATTAAATCTATCACGCCGACGGCATGTGGGCCTTGTAGGAGCAGATGCCGCATTTCCTCACTCCGGAAGCGCAACCTCCTTTTTCTTCAATAGATAGACGCCCGCGACAAAGCACAGCGCCGTGTATGTTGTCAAAATTACCACGCATGTAACTATCGTGGCGCTCCATGGTATATGGATGCCATCAACAAGGAGCTGCACGGGATCAAGACGGATTAGAGGATCGAGAAGACGCGAAAGTTTGTGAAGAACCCAGGATGCTGAGCGGGCATACGCAGACACTTTTTCGGGATCGTGAACTTTCGCGTAGTTAACCACCTTCTCCGATGTGAAAAACACAGCTCCCGAGCTGACGAGAAAACCGCAGACGGTCACAAATACAGCCACCGGCATTGAAAATGCCGTTCCGGCAGTCACGCCGACGGCCGCCACAAGTGAAAGTTGACATCCAACGATCAGCAATGCCCTTGCAAGGTTGCCGCCAAAACCGGAACGGCTGACAAGTATTTCCAATGGCGCATACGGGTCGAACATGAGCGGTTCATTCTGCGAATTATCCACTTGGGAAAGACGGACCAGGATCGTGTCTCCACCCTTGATAACGGAGGTGGGGATTTTAACATAATGAACGCCGTCCGGTGGCAGCGATACCGAGAGGGTATGCAATGGCTTGCCATTGAGGCTGGTAAAAGTCCATTCCATGCTCGTGGGCTCGCGGTCGCGCGTCGGTGAACGGAGACGAATCTTCAGCCATGCTCCATCATTTGGCGCGCGAGGTCGAACTGATTTCGGGATGGCGAAAGTCCACTCTTTTGATACCCCTTTTAGAACTGTTGCGCGCGACCATTTGACCTTCTGGAGAGCGTATAGCCAGGCGTCTTCGGGGAGCGCCCGCTCTGAGATTGTGCCGTCGGCTTTCAAAGAGGAGAGGCATTGCGCGACCTCGTGATGAGGAATATGCTCGTCTGGCAGTATGCGCCATCGAGCCGTCAGCACGTGATCGTTCAGAACGTCTGTTTCCGATTTGGGACATGCGTATGTGTTTCCTGCGACGGTAGCCAGGACGCCGACGAGTATGCCGCAGATGGCGATCGCGATAGCGATTATTGTTGAGATGCCTAGCCATCTTCCGAGCCATAGTTCTGAACACCGGAGGGGTTTAACAGCGAGGAGCTGAATATGCCGACGCCTGATATCCTCGGACACCGCTCCGCAGCCGGCCCAAAGCGCAAACATGGCAAGAATCCAGAATGCAGCTTTGAAGGAATATTCTATGATCAGTTTTGCCAGGCCGGGCAGAGTGCCGTCTCCACGCGCTGTCAGGGCAAACGCAAAGACTGCGGCGCAGACTAAAGCAAGGGCAGAATGCACGGCGCGTGAACGCCATGCCGCGCGGAATGTGAGGATTGAAATGGCGATTACCCTATTCATTCAGAAGAAAAGGCGCTGGGGTACAAGTAGGCGCGGCGCCTGATAATGTCTCGTCTTGGCGGCTGGCCTCTGATATCACCTCAAGGAAAAACTCCTCAAGGTCCATTGAAGGGTGGTCCACTTCGGGTTCCTTCCCGGAGATTTCCCTGACAAGAGCGGCGATTTTCGCAACTCCTTCGGTTCCAGGATCGGGTGCCGCGAATCTTACGATGTTTCGTTTTTCAAGAAGTTCGCCCATGCTTCCTCTGGCGCGCACGCGGCCGTTGAAAAGGATTGTCACCCTGTCGCATACGTCCTCAACATCAGCAAGGAGATGGGAGGACAGGAGCACAGTCTTGCCGCTTTTGGCGAGAGTTACGGTGAGGTCTTTAACATGGCGACAGGCAATCGGATCCAGCCCGGAGGTTGGCTCGTCCAGGATCACGAGCGACGGATTGTTGATGAGGGCCTGAGCAAGTCCGACGCGTCTTGCCATGCCCTTCGAAAACTCGCCGACAGGTCGGTGAGCCGCGGCGGTCAGTCCTACCATTTCGAGCAGTTGATCCGTTCGCCGCTTGCGCTCGGCCGATGGCAGATTGAAAATTCGCCCCATCATATCAAGTGTCTCGCGCGGTGTCAGATAGGGATATAGGTACGATTCTTCTGGCAGATAGCCAACCAGCCGTTTCGCGCGCACATCGGTTGGCGGCAGGCCGAATATCGCTACTTCGCCGGCCGTCGGGCGGAGAAGCCCCAACAGGATTTTTATGGTTGTGCTTTTGCCTGATCCGTTTGGGCCGAGAAGTCCAAAAATTTCGCATGGCCGCATCTCGAGATCAAGGCCGTCAACCGCGCGTACTTTTGGCCGGTTCCAGAAATCTGTGAAAATTTTGACCAGTCCGCGTGCCGTAACCGGCTTATCCAGAGACTCGCCCATCATGACGCCTCCGTGTTTTCGAACGCCAGCGAACCGACAGTGAGAACAGCCGAGACATAGCAGATAGCGTAGAGAAGCGCGCCCCAAACATGGGAGAGCGGGATGTGGCCGCCTCTGTTCAGTCTGTCTGCCTGCCAGAACGTCTGCCAGTCGGGCAGGACGCATTGCATGACAAGAGAGATGGCATGATAGGGCGTAGCGCTAATGATGTAATCGGCTGCCAGCCCAGCCACCAGCAGCGCGAAGCAGAATGCCAGCGTAGCCGGGCCATCGAGGCGGGCGGACAGCGCTATAGCGACCGCCGCCAGCATCACAATGGCTGCCGCAAGCAGTATGCCGGCAGGCAGCAGTCGCCAATCAAAACGAAAACCGAATGGACTCCATTGGCCTGTACGGTCGAAGAGGGAGCAAACAAGCGCGGCAAGGGTTATAAAAATAAGGAGGAAACCGAATGCCGTGGAGGGGAAGGGTTTTTTGAGCATGTAGTTAACAATCGCCGCCGCGATCGCCGCTGCCGCCGGCGTGGCCGTAAGCAGAAGGCCGGCTCTCCAGTCAGTGACGAACCCATATTCAGTGGAAAAATGTTCTGCAGCCCGCTCGGAAATGAGCCCTGCGATCGTTGCGCAAAATGAGAAGCATATCAGTACCGCCGCTATTCCGGAAAACTTTGCAAGGAAAAACACAGCCGGCGGGACCGGCTTGCTCAGAACGGCCGCGATGGTGCCGCGCCGGCGCTCCTCGGCCAGACATGCGGCGGCCAGATGCGTCGAAAGCAGCAGACCTGCCATGAAATGAATGGCGAGCGCAGTATCTCGAATAAGCTTTCCATCTTCGCCCAACGAATGCATGAGCAGCAGCGGAGCCAGTCCGGTGACGACAATTGCAGCAGCGGAAAGCAGGAATGATAACGGCTGGCGGAGGGATTCCATAATAGTCAGATGTGTCAGGGCAAAGAACTGACGGCACAGTAACATTGTTTGGCTCCGTCTTTTCCGGCCTGGGATGCGCCTACTGTTGAGCGTCGCGTTCCTTCATGGCCTGGCGCCGGCTCAACTTAATGCGACCACGCTCGTCCACGCCGATGCACTTGACCCACATGCGATCGCCAACCTTGCAAACGTCTTCGACCCGTTTGACGTGCCTGTCGGAAAGTTCGCTTATGTGGACAAGACCGTCCTTGCCGGGAAGAATCTCCACGAAGGCGCCGAAATCCTTTATGCCAGTGACGACTCCATCATAGATTTTCCCCTCCTCGGCTTCGCATACGATCATTTCGACTTCGCGTATCGCAGTGTCCATGCCTTCTTTGGAAACCGAGAAAATGCTGACGGTTCCGTCATCCTCTATATCTATCTGCGCCCCGGATATTTCTGTTATGTGTCGTATGGTCTTGCCGCCTGGTCCGATAAGGGCTCCGATCTTTTCGGGATCTATCTTGATCTGATGAATTCTGGGCGCATGCGGCGAGAGTTCAGGTCGCGGCGCGGGAATCACTGTGCTCATGAAATCAAGAATCTTGAGTCGGGCGTCTCGAGCCTTCAGCAGGGCTTCCTCCACGAGATCCCATGGCAGGCCACGAACTTTGAGGTCCACCTGAAATCCTGTGATCCCTTCACGTGTGCCGGCCACCTTGAAATCCATATCTCCGCAGTGATCTTCGGCGCCAAGAATATCCACGACAAGGGTTCGTTTCGAGCTGTTGCTGAAAAGTCCTATCGAGATTCCGGCCACCGGTTTCCTGATCGGGATTCCTGCATCCATTAACGCCAGAGATCCCACACAGACGCTCGCCATAGAAGTGGAACCGTTGGAGGACATGATGTCGGACACGACTCTGACTGTGTAAGGATAGTTCTTTGGCATCACCTGCTCCAAGGAACGTTCCGCAAGGGCGCCGTGGCCTATTTCGCGTCTGCCGGTGGAACCGATGCGGCCGACCTCTCCTGTGGAATATGGCGGGAAGTTGTAGTGCAGCATGAAGGGCTTTTCGTCTCTTCCGCCTGCGACAGCATCAAGTTCCTGAACATCAGCCTTTGTGCCGAGTGTTGCTGTGCCGAGCGCCTGTGTTTCTCCGCGGGCGAATATGGCTGAACCATGTGCGCGGGGCAGAACTCCGACTTGCGCGTAGAGGGGCCGTATGTCATCGCAACCTCGGCCATCTAGTCGGCGCCCCTTCTCAAGCACATTGGATCTCACCACCTCGATCTCAAGCTGGTCGAATGCCTCTCTAAATTGTTCCTCTGTCATGTCAGGGTGCTGCGCCAGAAGAACGGCCTTCAACTCCTCCCTGAGCTGGTCTTTCTTCTGGCGTCTTTCGGACGCCGAAACGTTATAGAGAGCAGCGGTCATCTTTTCAACCGCCAGCGTTCTGGCAGAAGCAAGAATAGGCGAGTCCTCAGAAGTTTCCACCACCGATTTGTCCGGCAAACCGAGCTTTCGTCGCAACTCGATCTGAGCATCAATCAGCTTGACGCATTCCGTGTGGGCAAATTTCATTGCCGCAAGCAGGTCAGCTTCGCTTATTTCGCGGGCAGAACCCTCAATCATGATCATCATTTCTCGAGTTCCGGCATAGATCAGGTCGAGGTCGCTTTCCTCCCGTTCGGCGTGAGTAGGATTAATGATGAAATTCTGTGCTATGCGGCCTACCCTGACAGCGCCAATGGGACCCATGAACGGGATCTCGGAGATGGTCAGTGCGGCGCTTGCCGCAACTATGCTCAGCACATCACCGTCGTTTGTCCCGTCGGCTGACAGGAGCATGTTATTAACCTGGACATCGTTACGGTAAGATTTTGGGAAAAGTGGCCTTATTGGTCTGTCAGTCAGTCGGGCGGTCAGCGTTTCCTTTTCGCTCGGACGCGCCTCTCGTTTGAAGAACCCACCGGGGAATCTTCCGGCGGCGTAATATTTTTCCCGGTATTCCACCTGCAGAGGAAAATAGTCTATTCCCTCCCTTGGCTGCTGGCTGCAGGTTACTCCGGAGAACACGACCGTCTCTCCTAATCTGACAGTGACGGCTCCGGCAGCCTGTCTGGCCAAAAGACCCGCTTCAATAATTACATCTTTGCCACCCGGGCGGGCGACGACGCTTATGGTATCTTTCATGGTATGAACCTTACTTGCCTTGGAAGGGTAACGGCCGCATTAAGGATGACTCCAGAGGGTACCGGATCGTTGCGGCTGGACACTCGGCCTATTTTCTGAGTCCCAACTCCCTTACGACCAATTGGTACCGCTCACGGTTGTGCTCTTTGAGATAGTCCAGGAGCCGCCGTCTCGCGTTTACCATTTTGATAAGGCCGTAGCGGGAACTGTGGTCCTTCCTGTGGTTTTTCAGATGCTCTGTGAGCAGGTCAATCCGCTTCGTCAGGAGTGCCACCTGTACCTCGGAGGACCCAGTGTCCTTCTCATGACGTCGGAATTTTTCCTGGATTTCTTTCTTTGCTATCCGACTCATAGTCCAACCCATTCCTTCGGCTTGTTTCGTTTGGCTTTTCCTTCCTCTTGTTTTTTCGAAGTGGCACTATACCTCCAGTCCGTGCTGGTGTAAAGACCATGATGCATTTTTTTGGAAGGTCGCGAATCTGTTGCGAAGAAGTTCCTTGGCGTCCGCTATGTCGCGGCCGATCTGCCGGCTCAGACTGTCTGGGTCTTTGAACTTCTTTTCCGCTCTCAGCCTGCGTATGGGATACGCGACGATGTTGCGTCCGTAGAGCTGTTTCCTGCAGCCGAGAAGATGCGCTTCGATTACAGGAGGATCCTGAATGCGGCAGCCGAATGTGGGCCTGCGGCCAATATTCATGACAGCCATGTGCAATCGTTTTTCGACAGCCACGAACGCCGCATATACGCCTGGTGGCGGCAGCGTTTCGCCGCACGGCCTGATATTTGCGGTGGGGTAGCCGAGTTCTGCTCCTCGTCCCAAGCCTCGAACGACAGTACCCCAGATTCCGAAGGGTCGTCCGAGCATCACGGCTGCAGCTTCAAACTTTCCACTCATCACCGCGCGGCGCACCCTTGTGCTTGAGACGGAGTCTCCCGTTACGCGCACTGGGCCTACTATACACACTTCGATTTTAACGCCAAGCCGACTGAAAGTGCGGCGGAGGGAAGAGGGGTCTCCAGAAGCTTTGGCGCCAAATCTCCAGTTGTCTCCAACAACGATGGCTGAAAGCGGAGGGGAGAATGCGGCCAGCCGTCGTGCAAAGGCGTCCGGCGGAGTCCCTGCGGTCGCCCTGGTGAACGGCATGACAATTGCGCCTCTCACTCCAAAATGCGAGAAGATGGCCAACTTGTGTTCCGTGCAGGTCAGGAGGGGTGGGGCAGATTGCGGACGCAATACGCGGAGGGGATGAGGATCGAACGTAAGAATCCATGCCTCCCCGCCAAGGCCGACGGCTTTCTTCAGAGCTGCGCGTATTACTTTCACGTGGCCGCGATGGACACCATCAAAGAAGCCGACAGCGAGGGCCACTGATTTGCGCGACGTTTTGAGCGCCGAAAGCGATCGGGACACAATCATGTGCCGTGTCGGCATCTTCATGGTGACCGGCGCATGGTCAGGCGTCCCACAGGTATGATGCGCGAGAGAAGGGCTTCCCTGTCCATGCCAAGAAGATCGTCAAGTTTCGTGGCGTCGTCCACGCGGCATTCCCCGCATGCGAGTCTGCGGAGCGACTCCAGATGAGCACCGCAACCAAGCCCGTCGCCGATGTCAGCGCATATGGTTCGCACATATGTGCCCTTTGTGCAGCGTAGATGAAAACAAGCCCGCGGTGGATCGAAGCTGTCAAGGCGGAACTCGTAAATGTGTATAAGCCTTGGCTCCCGCTCGACAACTTCTCCTCTTCTGGCGCGGCGATAAAGAGCCACTCCGTCAACCTTTACGGCTGAAACCATTGGCGGTGTCTGGTAAACATCTCCACGCCACTTGTTCATTTCCTCTTCGAGCTTTTCGCGCGTTACAGATGACCAGTCCCGCTCCAGCACAATCTTCCCCTGAGCGTCCTGTGTATCGGTGGCAATCCCCAGCCGCATGCAGCCGCTGTACGTCTTGTCGGAACCCATGAATCGTTCGGCAAGGCATGTGCCCTTGCCGATTAGTATTACGAGTAAGCCGGTGGCCTGCGGATCGAGAGTGCCGCCATGGCCGACCTTCCGGAATCCGAAACGACGTCTTATCGCATCCACAACATCGTGCGAGGTTGGCCCTGACGGCTTGTCAACAAGCAATATGCCGTCGAACGTGTCGGCGCCCGGGCGCAGAGAGTGGTCATCTTGGCGCTGTTTATGGATAGACTCCGTCATGGCTCCTGCGTTTCCACGTCAGACTTCCCGGAGAAGTCTTCAGCTTCCATTTGCGCCAGAATCGAGAGAACCCTGTCGCCTTTTTCGATGGATGTGTCCAGAATGAAATGCAAGCGAGGCGTGAACTTGATGAAGATATTCTTTCCGATTCGTTCCTGCAGTTGGATCCTGTGGCGGCGGAGCAGCCCCATCATTCTTGTTCTTTCATCGTGATGATCCCTGATGGAAATGAAGACCTTGGCCTGTTTGAGGTCTGGACTGATCAGAACGCGGGTTACAGTGACCGCAGACAGGTCCATTTCGTCCACGCTTATCAATCGGAAAAGCCCTTCTCCGATTTCTCTTCGGAGCAGCTCGTTAAGGCGTATAAGTCTGTCAGTGCTCATGGTTTGCAAAGAGATGCAATATGTTTATGTTGGGCTTCGCGTCAAAGGCTGGGTCTGGTTTCTTCAAGTTCGTAGAACTCAAGAACATCGTTTTCAACAAAATCGTCGAATCTGTCGAGTCGTATGCCGCACTCCTGATCCTGTTTGACTTCTGCCACTTGATCTTGAAATCGCTTGAGAGACATAATAGTCCCCTCGAAAAGCGTCTCGTTCTTGCGCTTCACCCTTACCCTGTGCCTGGCTCGTATGGTGCCGCTAGTGACCAAACAGCCGGCAACCTTGGATTTCTTTCCAATCGGGAAAGTTTGTTTGACGACAGCACGACCAACAATCCTCTCTTTTATGATTGGCGTAAGGAGGCCTGCCATAGCGTCGCGCACTCCGTCAACGAGTTCGTAAATGATATGGTAGAGCTGAATGGTCACTCCTTCATGCTTGGCCTGTGCCTCGACCCCTGGCTCCTTCGACACATGAAATCCCACAATCAGCGCCTTTGATGCGCTGGCAAGCATGACATCATTGACGGTTACGTTTCCCGTTCCCTTCAGAATAATGTCGAGGGAGACTTTGTCGCTTTTGATGCTCTCAAGAGCCTTGGTTATCGCCTCAATG
>CALETX010000450.1 GCA_937920455.1 uncultured bacterium | reverse complement strand
CGGGTAGTATAGAGAACGCATGAAACGGCCGGCGCCAATCGGTATGCTGGGAAATATTGCGGCCACATACATCATGTTGTTGACGGTAGAGGCCTCATCGGGGGATGTGACAGCGCCGGTCTTCGCGCCGCGTCCGCGTTTTCTGTACACTCAGCAGGAACTGGCGGCATGGAGGGCTGATCCGGGACGTTCAAATGAACTTGCGCGCATTGTCGCGAGGGCGGGCGCTGCCCTTTCTGAAAAGAGGCCGATTCCCGATAAGGAAGGCCAATGGATCTTTTACTATGCCTGCCCCCTGGACGGCGCCAGGCTGGTGGCGGATGCGCCGTCGCTTCACAGGTGCCCGGTGTGCGGCAAAACATACGATGACGAACGAACTGTCGCAGCGTGGCGCACATTGGTGTTCAATGAGATTGACGCCGAGGTTCGAGACCTTGGCATCGCATATGGACTGAGCGACGACGCGCGTTTTGCTCAGCGGGTGCGGGACGTGTTGTTGCGACTGGCTGAGTTGTACCAGCGGTTGCCACGGCATGACCGATGGGGCCGAAGAGGAACACTTGCAGTGGTTGGCGGCAGACGCTACAGCCAGTTGCTGGATGAGGCGTTTGGCGTGATTCAACTTGCTTCTGGTTACGACTTGACAGCACCAGCAGAGTGCTTCACGGAGCAGGACAGACGCCTGATAGAAGAAAACCTGTTGAAGCTCATCACGCGCGACATACGTACATTTCAGCACTTCATAGATGCCAGGAACAATCATCAGACATGGTTTAATGCTGCTTGTGCGGTTGTCGGCTTGGTAACAGGTGATAACGATTTAATCCACGAGGCGGTCTATGGAAGGCGCGGGCTGATGTTCCAGGTAGAATCCAGCGTTACGGACGACGGTATGTGGTATGAGGGAGCGATAGCCTATCATTTCTACGCCCTGTCGGCCATACAGATAACGCTCGATGCCGCCAGACGGGCGGGTTGGAATTTTTCAGCGAATATGCGTTTGAGAAGCCTGTGGGAAGGCCCCACGAAGATAGCCTATCCGGACGGTACCCTTCCGGTGTTTCACGACAGCGATCGCGCATCGCTCAGGAACTATCAGCCTTTTTTCGACTGGGCTGGACATTATTTTGGCGATGCGATGTTCGCCGCAATGGGACGTGGCGATTTTGGCTCAAAAGAGAGACAGACCAGCGAGGTATTGCGAGACATTGGACTTGCGGTGCTGAGAAAAGGCTCCAGCCTTGATGCGGTCTGCGCCTTGATGGATTACGGCAAACACGGCGGAGCGCACGGCCATCCCGACAAATTGGGGATCGTTCTGTATGCGCTTGGAAGGGAACTTGCGCTCGATCCTGGCCGAATAAGCTACAGCGTGCCCGAATACAGGACATGGTGCCGTACCACTGCTGCGCACAATACTGTCGTAATCAACGGAACAGATCAGGAGGAGACAGAGGGAAAGCTGTTGCATTTCGAGGAGAACGCCGATTTTGCCAGCTGCCTGGCTTCGGCTGAGGCCGCCTATCCCGGATGGCGTCTGAGCCGCTGCCTTGTGCTGACAGAAAAGTGGCTTCTTGACGTGTTTGCTGTTGAAGGGAGGAATAAGAGCACGATTGACTGTTTTTTCCACTGTCGGGGCGCAGTTACAACGGATGTGGCCTTAGGCACCTGCACAACGGCACTCAAGGGAAGCGGTTACGAGCATCTACGGAACTTGCGCAGTGCCAGCGGAACACCTGAAGCGACATTCATTTTCTCTGATGAGGGACGGCAGCCTCTCCGTGTGCGCCTGGCTGGCGACGACGCCGATGACGGTGTTTTCATCGTTGGAGAAGCCATGGGCTACACGATAAATGATCGTGTGCCTTTCTTGCTGCGCAGAAGAAACGCCCGCGGGACGGTCTTTGTGACTGCATACGATTTCGGAGGGAGTCAGGCAGCGGTTGAGAGCTTGGAGGTGATTCCAGCGGAGGAATCCGGCATAAAACTTGCACCCTGGCTCGCTCTTGGCGTGAGAATCATCACTACGGATGGAACTGTCACTGTAGGGGTTGATATGAGATCTGTTCGTTCTCGGAATGCGGGTGTTGATGGCATGAGTTTTGAGCGTGTGAAGGTTGCAAGAGATGGGAAGCAGACGCCTCATTGAGCAAGCGGTTGCTGTTTTTAGGAGGTGTATCATGACGGCAATAATTGACGGACCGGCGTCGGAATTGTTCAGGCCGGTAGGCATGGGGAAAGGGGCAGGGATGGCGGTAGTGGAAATGAGGGGCGTGCCTGGAGAAATGGCGCGAGCCGCCGCGGAACACGGCCCCGGAGGCCGATGCGTATGTTGGGGGATACCTTTCCTTGTGAAGGGAGTTGTTCCGATTGCGCGCGGAACCGTGAGGGCGAAGGTCGCACCGATTCGCGCCAGATGGCTGGTTTTTCTGCATACGGCGGATGTGCCTTCGGCAGAGAGCGCGCGACTGTCCAAGAGAGGTCGCGGCATGATGGGCGATCATGCCGCCGACTATGTTGTGTTGTATGATGACGGCCACGAGGAGAGGTTGCCGGTTCGCCGGCGGTGGGAGGTTGGGCCGTGGCAGAAGCCTTGGGGCGACAATGCAATGGTGGCGGTAGGCTGGCAGAAGCCGAGGCCGGTGCGAGCGTCGGGCGAGCAGACCAACCCAAAGTGGGGTTGGAGTCAAACGCGCGTTGCGTATCCGGACTTGGGACCATTTGTATGCTGGCTCTGGGCCTGGGACAACCCGCGCCCCCGGGCTCGCATTGTGGGTTTTAGATTTGAGCCGGTTCACGGGGCGGTACTGCTTTTCGGGATTTCGGCGGGCGATGTGGCGGAGCATCCGCTGAGGTGGGGGGCGCGCAGGAAAGCCATCCTGACATTGTCAAGGGGCGAAACATTCGACCCGGCGCTGGATGACCGTGGTCTGCTGAAATGCGTCAGCCTGGATCTTGGACAGGTAATTTCGG
>CALETX010000449.1 GCA_937920455.1 uncultured bacterium | reverse complement strand
GTTTGTCCTTGTCGCTCCGAGGACGAAGAACATGTTATGGAGATAGTGAGCTGTGGCATTGTGAGCAGGACTATCGAGCACCCAGCGGCCGTCAGATGACTTGAGGGCGCCGGCCCATGAATTCCGAGTGTAGTACGAACGCTTGCGCGGCCACAGAACAACAGTCTTCATTTCAATGGCGCGTCCCATTAATCCGGCGGATATGTCTTCGCGCAGCGAGAGAATGGGAGGAGAGAAGCTCCACTGATATCCGACAGACACAAACCGTGGCGTTGCGCGCCGTTCGGCTTCCAGCATGCGTTCGGCTTCCTGAATGGTGGCGCATAGAGGTTTTTCGCACAAGACATTGACCCCTTTTTCCAGGCACATTATGGTCATCGGCTCGTGATGATGAATCGGTGTCGCGAGAATAAAAAGGTCTGGCGGCGTAGCGCTAAGGCATTGGGCAATATCTTCGACGATGGGTATCCGGCGTTCTTTGAGCGTTTGGAATCTTGGACTTCGCGAGGGCTCCGGGTCGGCCACAGCGCTGAGCGCGGCGCCGTGGTCGGCTCCGTGCTCAAGAAGCGCGGCCACATATTGATCCCCGTATCCGCCTATGCCGGCCACCGCGACATTGATTCTGCGAGTCTTCATGCGATCAAGTTTTCCCTTCTCTGGCGTGGCTCCGTCAGTGTTTTTTTTCTTTCTGAACTTTGTTATCGAGCGTATACATGGCGCGTTTGTTTTGCAATGCAATGCTTTTGTTGGTCGCTAAGAGCGAGGTTCGCATGAGCAGGCTTTTCAAAGAAGAAGTAATAGAAGGCGCGCGCATCAGGTTTGAACGGGCGCATACGCTTGTCATTGGCAGCGGCGCCGCCGGATTGAACGCGGCCGCGCAACTCCGCAAACACGGGGTGGAGGACGTTGTCATTCTCACAGAGGGGTTGGACAAGGGCACATCTATCAACACAGGCAGTGACAAGCAGACTTATTACAAACTTTCGTTATACGGATCTGACGCGGATGCCCCGCGCGTTATGGCCGAGACCTATTTTCAGGGCGGCAGCATGCATGGGGATCTGGCGCTGATTGAGGCGGCGCTTTCGCCAAGGGCTTTCTTGAACCTTGTTGCTCTGGGGGTTCCATTTCCGAGGGATCGTTACGGGCAGTTCATCGGTTACAAGACGGACCATGACCCTCGGCAGCGCGCGACATCAATCGGGCCATACACCTCACGTGAAATGTGCAGGGCGCTGATCCGTGAGGTCAAGGCTCTCAGGATACCTGTGCGTGAGAAACGTCATGTTTGTGCCCTGCTGACGCTGGGAGAGGGCAACCCAAAGCGGGTGGCCGGGGCCGTGGCGCTTTTGCCGGATGGAGCTTTTGAAGTCTATACTGCATCCAACGTGGTGTTTGCGGTGGGGGGGCCTGGCGGCCTTTACAGGACGAGCGTTTATCCAAAGATTCACACCGGCGCGATTGGGCTGGCTTTGCTGGCTGGGGCGCGGGCTCAAAGCCTTCCTGAATCTCAATACGGTCTGGCGTCAACCGAGTTCCGCTGGAATGTGTCAGGGACATACATGCAGGTCATACCACGAATCATCAGCACTGACATGGATGGTCTGAGCGACGCGCGGGAGTTTATGAGGGAATATTTTTCCTCGCCTGGAGAGATGAACTCGATGGTGTTCCTTAAGGGATATCAGTGGCCGTTCGATGCAAGAAAAGTTATCGGCGGTTCGTCGCTTGTGGATATCCTGGTTTACATCGAGACGGTTGTCAGGAAACGCAGGGTGTTTCTGGATTTCAGGTCAAACCCGGATGGGTTCAGATTTGAGGATTTGAGTGCCGAGGCAAGAGAGTATCTTACCAGGTCAGAGGCGCTGCTTGAGACTCCGCTGGCCCGTCTGCTGAAGATGAATCCAGGCGCCGTGGAGCTGTATCGCGAGAATGGCATAGACATTGCGCAGCGGCCGCTTGAGGTGGCAGTGTGCGCCCAGCACAACAACGGAGGCCTTGCGGCCAATGCGTGGTGGGAGTCGGTAAATATCAAGCGGTTGTTCCCTGTCGGGGAGGTCAACGGTTCGCATGGAGTCTACAGACCAGGCGGGTCGGCTCTGAACTCTGGTCAGGTCGGTGGGCTGAGAGCGGCGGAATATATTTCCAACCGCTGCATGAAGGAGGATATTGACCATGCTGCCGCTGAGGAAGCCGCTCGAAAATCAGTGAACCAACTGCTTGCGTGGATGTCTCGCAGCCTGTCGGCGCCAAGGTCATGGCAGGAGGAGAGGGCCGATTTTCAGGAACGGATGAGCAGGGCTGGGGCACACATACGGGATTTGGAGAAAGTGCGCCAGGCAGCGAAGGAGGCAAGGGAACAGTGGCTTCGCATGGAGAGAAGCGGTTGCAAGTGGCGTTCCCGCCGCGATCTCGTTGAAGCGGTCACAAACAGGCATCTCTGTTTTGCGCATATGGTTTATCTCGAGGCAATCAAGTACGCGTTGGAAAGCGGTGTGGGCAGCAGAGGCTCGTCAATCGTCCTTTCTTCTGAAGGGCAGCAGGTGCATGAGCGGTTGGGTCCTGAATGGAGGATTGTGCCTGAAAATCCGGATTTCAGGGAGAAAGTCCTGGAAACGGTGGCCTTACCCGAGGGCACTGTGGAAAACCAATGGGTACCGCGCAGGCCGATTCCAGAATGTGATGCGTGGTTCGAAACGGGGTGGGCAGCTTTCAGGGAGGGAGCGATCTACGACTGATGAGCGTTCACTGCGAAAAGCGCCATTTCCAACTCGCCGAAAAGCTTGTGGAAAAGGCCAAAAGCCATGGCGGCCTTGCGCCTGTTGATATCGCTCGCTTCTGGGCCGATCAGGATGTTGCCATTCATGATCCCTGGAGCAGTTCGTGTCCACAGGTTCCTCTCGGAGTAATGATGGGCAGCGAGTGTGTTTTTGCCGAGTTGGGAGTTGAGGAAGACTGGTATCGCTTGTATCACGACGAGGAGTATCGGGTAGGTCTTAATAAACGCTACAACGATGAAGCTGAGAGGATTGTGGGGCGACGGCTTTTATGGGAAAGGGTCTCTGACCCATCGCTTGCGTGGCCTGAGGTGAACCCGCTTCATGATATATTTGAGGCGAAGAATGTATGGCAGAACGAATCGTACTGGCTTCAACAATCGGCTCGCAATCCGGACGAGCTGGCTGCGTTGCTTGATCGTGTCGAGAAGAGGCTGGAGCGAATACGAGACTTTCTTCTGCCGGCCGGGTGGGACAGGGATAAGAAGAGACTTTACGAACGTGGAGCGCAACCGCCTCTTTACAGAGGACAACGCGGACCGGTGACGTTTGCCACTTCGATTTACGGGCCTGAGAACCTGATTTTTCTGATCCTTGACCGACCGGAATTGGCTGCGCGGTTCAGAGATTTGATTCTGAAGGCCATACTCGAGCGGGCAAGAATACTGGACGAGGAGGCAGGGTACACTCCTCAGACTGCGCCGCGGGGGTTCTACTGGTGCGACGATAATTGCGCATTGCTGAACGCCGATATGTACGAGTTTTTCGGATATCCAATCCTCAAAGGTGTGTTTGATGTGTACGCACCGGCGCCAGGCGATATGCGCGGGCAACATTCAGACTCGGATATGGCCCACCTTCTGCCAGTTCTGGCCAGGCTGGGTCTTACGACGGTGAATTTCGGGCCGAACGTGACAGTGGCTGAGATAAGACGGCATCTTCCCAGGGCCATCATTCACGGCCAGTTGGCTCCGTTCACGTTCAGCCGCAACGAGGAAGTAAACATTGTGGCGGAGTTCCTGCGCGATTACGAGATGGCAAGGGAGAAAAAAGGGCTGGTGTTTTCGACGGCCGGGGGCATCAACAACGGTTCGAGGCTTACCGGCATGCGGCTGATAATGGCCGCGATTCAGGAATACGGCAGATACTAATGCAGAACCGCAAAAGGGACTGGTAATTTTTAAAGGGAGGAAACAATGCAAAAGGTTAA
>CALETX010000448.1 GCA_937920455.1 uncultured bacterium | reverse complement strand
CGCCAGAAGAGTGACGATTGCAGAAAATGTCATTATTCGGCGCATCTCACCACGACCGATCTCTCCTGTACTGAGTCCGGCAAGCGCGGCGAACACTATGGGAAACGCGAAAATGCCTGATCTTGAAGCGTCCTTAACCACAGAGACGCTGATGACAGCGATCGCGAGGCACAGGACGAATGTCGCTGCGTGAAAAAGCTTTCTGCTCATGAACAATCTCCATACGACGAGCAGAATCATGCCCCATGCGCCTTCAAATAGCTGCCACAGTGCAAGTTGAGCGAAGGGTCCGAATCTGGTGAGGGCAATATCCATTCGCGCGGGATCTGGAGAATTCCAACCTAGAAAACGTGACAGGAGGATCCTTGTGGCAAGATACGCAGCAAAGGCTGCGCCAACTGTGACGCGAAACATTCCTTTCGTCGCGGGCGTCAGCGACGGCCACGACTGAATTGTCATGAAAAGGAGGAGGAAAGAAATCAGGCAACGCTCGTCGGACCAGCATCCTAGAAAAACTGATATAAACAGCAAGAGCGGCCTGCGCATTGACATAGCCGATAGCGCGACCATACCCAGTGCGATACCATCGAACGGTTTTGGCATACAGTTGATTGAGAAACTTGCGCATACTCCGTAGAGTCCTGCGAAAAGCAGGCCGGATAGAAATCCCACGGTTCTGTCGCTTGTTATATCAGCAGCAATTTTTATGACGCCAAACAGATAAACCAGCCCGAAAATTGTGGCTGGCAGATAGGGGTGCAGCCTCATTTTGATTGCAGTCCACAGAAGGATGCTGCCGGTTAGGCGGGGAGTGAGCTGCGCTCCATGAGCCCTTTCATCCACATTGGTAGGCTCTGTAAGTCTTGAAGTGTCCGCAAAAGGATGTTCCGCCTTCATGGCGTACGCGGGAGGAAGATCGGCATCCTCTTTGTGCAGGATTGCCGGCGAACAAGTAAACAGCACTGTGCACAGCACGCTGATTGCGAGGCATTTCAAATGCCATAGATGCCCCGACACGATCCATTTTGCAGCTCTTGCCAGTGGGTTCATGGCAGCCGGTTCGCTGTCAAAAGTATAAGCCAATTTCCGACTGGTCCAACGCTTATGCCTGGCGGCGAGTCTGTAGGGTAATATGTAAGAGTCAAGCCATATATCACCAGTGTCTGGCGCTGTTGGGCAGGCCACCTGCCGTGTTGGACGCGAAAGGAGAATATTCAATGTGAAACACGTTCTCTCGCCCAATGTGCAAATGCAGTTCATGCGGCCCGATCAGCTTGAATCTGCCGCAAGAGCGTTCCCCGTTGTTTACGTGCCTTTGGTCTCATAGAGTGGCATGGCAGACATCTGCCGTTGGGGAAGGACGCACTTAAGGCTCACGCTGTGCTGGTAAGATGCGCCGAGAAATTCGGGGGAGTGGTATATCCTCCAGTATATTTCCCTCACGCAGATTATAACGAGGGCAAGCCGGAGCTTTGTGCGGCGGACCGAGGCTGGAAAGTAATTGCGCTGAGGAGTCTTTTTCAGCAACTCAAGAAGACTGGTTTCAGGGTAATCATAGGCGTCTCAGGACATAACATCTTGACGCAGATTGAACTGATCAACGAAGCGCTCAAGCCTGTTGTTGCCGATGGGACAGCTGCAGGGATTGGATTGTGGGAGGTAACGCTGAGCCAGTGCGAAGATTCCGGTACCGATCATGCGGCGAAATGGGAGACATCCAACATGCTGGCGGTTTATCCGGACCTTGTTGATCTTTCAGCATTGGGTGCAGGAGCGCTTGCGCTTGACGTGAAACCGCCGGATGGGATAGGAGGTCTTGACCCTCGCAAGCATGCTTCTGCCGAGGTTGGCAGACGCAACATAGAGTTGGCGGCGGACGCAATAGGCAAGAAAGCAAGGGAACTGCTGGCATCACTTCCGCCCCAACATCGGAACTTCGGTCTGAAAAAGTTAAGCCCAGAATACTGGTGGCTCATTTGATGCATCCTGCTTTCTAATGGCTTGTTCGACACGAACTGAGAACACGCATGACTGCCCAACTTAGCCCTTAAGCACAGGCGGAACGGAGTGGACAAGATCCCACATGGAAAGGTACCAGAGGTGAGTGGCCTGACCATGGCCCCCACATGAACTATGCGATTATGATGCTTGGCGTTTGCGGTCTGCCGCCTCGAGGAGAATGGTCTCAACGCTCTCGAGTGCGCAGGTGAGCGTGTGTTTGGCGGCAAGCGCTGCGGCTGCGGATTTCATAGATGAGAGAAGATCGGGCTTCCGCATTGACAGTAAACAATCGGTAATCCTTCGGATATCGCGCGGATCATCGAGCACCCAACCGTCAACACCGTGTGTGAGCACTTCTGATCCGCCGTTCTGCCTGGTTGTGAGAATCGGCAATCCTGCGGCAAGGGCTTCCAGCGTGACATTTGCGAACGGGTCGTAAAACGTAGGCAGCATGAGGAAATCCGCTGCGGCAAAACAGGGGTCTGGTGGGGAGACCGAACCGACAAATGCGACAGCATTTTCAAGCCCCAGACGTCGGACAAGATTTCTGCAGTAGAGCGATTTGTCCCTTCCCAGAACCAGCATTTGAAGGCAGAATGACGGATCGGTTCGCCTGGCCTGGGCAATGGCCTCAAGCGCCTGCGGCAATCCCTTCCGTCTGAAATCGTGGCCGACGAATACTGCCGTTATCCCGTTCTCCGACAGGCCGTGGCTTCTCAGGATGCGGCATCGCAAACTTCGTCCGTCCGTCAAGTGGAGATTGGAAGTTATTCCCTCGTAGATAACGTATATCTTGCCGGCTAGGTGGGGATAATGCGTTAGAAGTTGCTGCCTTACAAGTTTGGAGTTGACGATGACAGATTTGAGTTTGGGGTCTTTGTAGCCGCGCTGTTCAGCCAGAAGATCGAAGACGCGCTTCAGCGCAAGAAATCGCGTCCATTGTGGAAATGGGAGGATTCTCCGAAAACGCATATGAGCTTTCCAGTATTCCTCCTCAATCCCGCCTGCGGGCCGAAGCACATCGCAGTTCCATGTCTTCTGTTCGCCCAGCATCACATCCACTTGTTCTTCGTTGGCAGCGCGGGCGAGCAGCCGGGCGGTGGCCCAATCGCGCATGGCGCGAGGGATGGGCGCAGCAGATCTAAGAATCCGTAATGACACACCCTCCATCGGGTTGCCGCGGATGGCTATGACTCTCACCTTGTGACCGCGGTCGCGAAGGAATGTGGCAAGAGACAGAGAGAACTTCTCCATGCCGCCCACATTCATGAAATAACGCACGGCCAGTCCGATCCTGAGTTTTTTTCTAGAATCATTCATCCGAAGCAGAACCTGCTTGTCAGAAGCCGGGCATATTCATAGCGTGGAAAAGTGCGCGACACAAGATTTTGAGGGCGTCGCCGGAAATGGAAAATGGCTGTATTTCGGCAAGTGTTCGTTTTGGGACATTCGCACTGCGGCTCGACGCTGCTGGGCAGGATGCTGAACATGCATCCCGCGACGATCTGTTGCGGCGAATTGTTGTGGCTTGATGACGCTCTCGCCAGGAATCTTCCCTGTCTTTGCGGACGTCAGCTTGAAGACTGCGTTCTTTGGGGATCTCTGCTGAAGGCATGGCCTCCTGCCGCGCGCGCGGATTACCGCAAGACAGGGATCGCTGAACTCGAAGGACTCCGAATAGGTGCTGGCAGAGAATTGCTGGTGGATCTGTCGAAGAGCCGGGTTTGGCGGCATCCTGTTTTTCGACGGCATTCTGATGCCGGGCGAATTTTCATTCTCAGAGACCCCCGTGCTCTTATTGCGGCCAGACTCCGCGAAGGGGGAGAAATCCATCATGAGCTGCGGCAACACGCAAAATGGCAGAAACGATTCGCAAGAATGATCATACATGCCGGCTCAGCAGGCCTGATAATCCGGTATGAAGATCTTGCGGATCATCCGGAAGCGGAGATTCGAAAAGTCTGCGCGTTTCTCGGCCTGGATCCTCATCCGGATATGCTCAGACCTTCTGATGGCGAGCACCATTTTGTCCACAGCAGCGCATCTCCATATCTCAGAGGATCCAATGAGATACGCCGTGACGATCGCTGGCGCCGTGAGCTGCGCCCAGAACATCTGGCGCTGATCAGAAGCAGGCTGAGTCATCTTCCCGGTTATCAGAACGTTTACGATCTTTCCTGCTGAGCATATCCTTGCGGACTATTGGCTCCAAAACCCCGGCCATATGTTCGGCAAATATTCTGTGCGCCGTTTCGTTTGGATGGTTGTCACCTGGGTAAAGAATGAGATCAGAGGGCCTGAATGCGGCAAGATCAAGGTCGTAGGTGTCAATAAGAGGCGTCGAATAGCGCGGGGCGAGTTCTTTCAGGAGGGTTCGGTAGTCCTTTTCCAGTTCCCGCTCGTCCGTGGCCATTATCGGCCTCAGAAGGAATATCACAGGCTGGGCTGGGCTTGCGATAGTAGTAAACTGATCCAGCACCGAGATGATTTTTTCGCGGAGATCCGCATCGGCAGGTTTTTCCTGAGTGAGCGGCAGCAGTTCCGAAGCGCGGGAGCAAAGGGCTCGTGGTGTGTCGTGTCGGAAGTCGAGGATGAGATTTAGCAAGAAGAAACATTCCGAACAGAAGTTGTACTTGCGGTTTAAGACAAGGCGCCATAGCGGCTCGTTGACATGGCGGGCTTTCTTGAAGGCGGGCTTGAGTGGCAGGGCGGGAAGCAAGTTGCGATTCGCCAGAAGCAGCTCCATGTCGGGTTGATACAGGGGCGCCGCATGCTGGAGAACAAACAGCATTTCAGGAATCCTGGTTGCTCCCACTGAAAGATTCACCACCTGCACTTTCATAGGAAGGTCGCGTTCATTCAGTATCTTCTCCAGAATAACCGGAGCTATTGCATCTTCATCAATACCCGGCCCCATCATCGCCGATGCGCCGGTGAGCACTATCCTGTAAACATCCTCAGGCTTCGAGGATTCCACATCTCTGCCGCGAAAGCCGTGGCTGTTCACTCTGAACGGCTTTCCCCTCAGCATGGCAATGGAGCCCGGTTTGAGGCCGGTGAAGGAGCTGGGATCGTATTCAAAAGTAGACCACGGGCTACCATATCCGGCAGGCCGGTAGCTCCGGAACGAAAGCCCGGCCGGACCGAAATACATGACCCTGAAACAAATTTCGCCGATAAGGACGAAAAGGACGAGAGACAAAAAGAAGAACACCATGTGCCGTCTGTATTCCGGAAGAAGTCTGAGTCCGACAATCAGTATGCCAAAAGTCAGAACCGCGACTATATGCAGATCGAGTCGGTCAATGGTCAGGAATGGCACAAGAGCGAGGAGGACGCAGCAGACGGCAAGTCCAATCTGTCGTCGTGTCGCCAGCCGAGCGAGTATGGATATGTGTTCAGAACTGAAAATAGATGAACTCCTCTCCACCTTTTACGTCTGCCGTCAGGAAGAACGTCGCAACAACGATAAGAATTGCTGTGGTATATCCCACGAAGCGCCACAAGCCCGGCAGTTTTACAAACGCCATGGGGTCGTTGGCTCTTGCCTGAATCCAGTGCATGATAAGAACAGGTGCTGCAAGCCATGTCATGCTGATAAAAAGGCTGATTGTATCGAGTTTCCATGGAACGCCGCGAAGAAGAGCAGCCACCATGGCTGCAGTGTGGCTTAAATTTTCGGCTCTGAACAGGGAGGCTCCGAGAGCCACAAGATTAAAAGTGGCAAATACGCGCAGCGCGCGCGCAATACCCCTGGATGGCTGTTTAGCGCGTTCAGACTTCCTCCGCCCAAGCGTTCGCCAAAGGATTGTGATCGCCTGTAGGCCGCCAAAGTAGATGCCCCAGAGCACAAATGTCCATTTTGCTCCGTGCCACAACCCCACGGCCGCCATGGCGATAATGATGTTAAATGCTCCGCGGATCGAGCCCTTTCTAATCCCACCCAGCGAAACGAACAGGTAATCGTGAATCCATGTGGTCAGAGAAATATGCCATCTGCTCCAGAAGTCCGAAATGCGCTCTGCGAAAAATGGCATGCGGAAGTTTACCATCAGCTCAAAGCCCATCATTTTTGCCAGACCGCGCGCCACATCAGAATAGCCGGAAAAATCGCAATAGATTTGAAAGTAGAAAGAATAAAAGGCAGTCAGCGCTTCCAGCGTGCCTGCCTGAGATGGATTCCCGAAGATGCTCTGCACGATGCTGCCCAGGCGGTCGGCTATCATCACTTTTTGAAACAATCCCCATCCAATCAGGAAAAGTCCCTCTTTGATCTGGTCAGGATCGAGCCGCCGCGGCTTCTGGATCTGTGGCAGGAGTGTCCGCGCTCGTTCTATAGGGCCGGCCACAAGTTGTGGAAAAAAAGACACATACAGGGCAAAATCCCAAAAATTGCGAGTCGGAGACATCTGTCCGCGATAAATGTCGAGCGTGTAACTCATCGTTTGAAAAGTGTAGAAAGAGATGCCCACTGGGAGGACTATATCGAGGGTCCAGGGCTGGACTTTGAACCCGAGCGTGGCAAGCAGGCCGCCAACAGATTCTGCAAAGAAGTTGTAGTACTTGAAAAAGCCAAGTATTCCCAGATTGCCGGCGATACTGAGAGCGAGCCATGCGCGGCGCGTGCGGGTGGACTTTGCGCGGGGTATCATCAAACCACAGATATAGTCCAGCGCCGTTGAAGCTGCCAGAAGCGATGTGAAACGCCAGTTCCACGAGCCGTAGAAAAAGTAGCTTGAGGCCAACAGGAGCCTGTTCTGGAATTTATGATCAAGAACCAGATATAGTCCCCACACCACAACGAAGAACCACAAAAAAGTCCACGAGTTGAAAAGCATGTACGCCGGCCTTCCGCTTTCCTGTAGCGAAAGCTAAGCATGTGGATAATGGCGCTGTCAACGAGTAGCTCGGCGGTCTGGAAAAATAGAGGGCCGGGGCGACATTGTATGCCGCCCGCAGCCCTCTCAGGAGCAGATCGGTCTTGTTGCCCTATTCTTTGGCGAAAGCCTCCCACTCGCCGACAAACTTGAGCCAGGCATCAATCGCTGACTGAGCTTGTATGCGGATTTCATCCGCCTTCTTGTCAATCGCGTTCAGCACAGAAATAAGCACTTCCATATCAAGGTCGGCCCTTGACCAGTATTGCTGCATGTCAACGACTCTTCGATAAGACTCATTGATAGAGGAAAATGCAGCAGAAGGATCGGCCATTTTACGATTCAACTCTGGCCATAGTTTCTGATGGCACTCATTGTACAGGTCCTGCGCTTTCCGGTATTTCTTGGTCAAAGAGTCCAGGAGCACGCCATTACGCATTTCCTGAGGCTTGGCGTTCTCCTCTTCCATCTGTTTCTGAATGCTCTGATTGATTTTCCCATACAGATACTGGATATTGCTGTAGCCTGCCTGCGCGCCGTTGGCATTGCCATCCAGGAGCTTTTGAAGGTCCTGCAGCTTCACAAGCAGCCTGCCGGTAAGAACGCCGAGTTTTTCAGCCGCTTTTTCTTTGGTCGAGGCAGCGCCGGCAGCAGGAGCCTGCTCAGCAGCGATGGCGCCGCAAATGGCAAACACAGCCAAGACCAGTAAAGTCGCACAAGCTTTCTTCATCATCTGCATCCTTCCTCCTTTATTTGCGGGATTGTTTTCCCCGCGTGTGTGCGTGTGAGTTCAGCATGTTGCGTGCCAGGTAAAGACTTTTGCTGCTGAATCAGTGCTGAGCGGCCGCATCACCGCTTTGCGGTCAGATTCCGGCAAGCTTAACTCCATCATTCATGCGGACTTTTGTCGGATATTCCGGGTGTGTGGCCAGCCGCATGATAAATGCCGCCGGGCCTGTCT
>CALETX010000447.1 GCA_937920455.1 uncultured bacterium | reverse complement strand
GCTCGACACCGCCCGCGGGTGCCGTCTGGAAATAATAATGAAAGACGTTCACACTTTGAACGGCGAGCGAGAACGGCTAGCGCGCTGGGTGCGCCTGGCACGCGAGGAAATCGAAAAATCGCAGGGGTGGTGAGATCCTGTTCAGGATTGTGCATGGGCGCCTTGATCCGGCGCTTCTAAAGGATCAAGCACCCATCGCTTGTTGTACCAAAACCATTGCTCGGGCATGCGGCGAACAGCTTTATCAATCTCGTCAAAAACCTCCTGAGTCATCCTCTTGACATCCTCATCCAACGGCTTTGAAAGATCCGGCGTCACCAGCCGCGCGAGATGAAAGACGTGCCCTACCCATCCCCGCCGAATGGCTATTCCAACTATTATCGGAACATCCGCGCGCCTGGCAAACACGGCCATGCCTCTATGGACATTGGCGACACCACCCAGGAACCTGACCTGCACACCTTCGGAGGGCGCTCGGATATCCGGCATGATGGCCATCCATTCCCCGCTCCGCAATTTCTCTATTGCCGTGCGCATCAGATTGCTTCCGCGACGAATCACCGCCACGCCGGTGCTCCCCCGCAGCTCACCCAGGAAGTGATCAACAAAAGGGTTCTTTTGTCGGGCGGCGGTAAAGAAGATCGGCGCACCTAACTGCTGCATGGCCACCCCCGCCAGGTCCCACGCCCCCATGTGCGGAGACGCCAAAAGCGCGCCTTTCCCTTTGCTTCGAAGTTTCATCAGAGTTCTCTCGAAGGGCGCCATGTTTTCTATATTTCTTGCGAACCAGGAACGGTTCAGGTCGGCAACCCGCGCAAGATCAACAAGTCCGAAAACAAAATTCCGCCATGAAAGCCATGCCGTCCGGCGGACCGCGGCCTTATCCATCGAATCGCCGAACACCCTGCTGATCCTCTCACGCGCCACTCGTGTCCGGTAACGGAAAACATGGTGAGCCATCCATGCAAGGCACCAGGCCAGCGCCAGCGATGCTCGGTAAGGCAACCTTCGAAAGACGGCTACGATGAATCGAAGCGCCAGATATTCAGCCAAATGACGCATTCTTCTCACGGCCCGCCCTTTCGGTTCACCAGCCGGAAAAGCGCACTGCCGACCATTCGAATCGCCCTCTCCGGACAAACTTCGTGGCAACAGCAACACCCCAGGCAAGCGTCCTTGTCGAGAACGGGTCTTCCGACAGCGCTCATGGCAAGCGCTCCGGCTGGACACGCTCGCACACATTGGCCGCATGAAACGCACTTATCCATGAAAACCGGCCTGATCCAAAAAAAACGGCCGATCATTCTGACAATGCCACCCGGAATCATTCTTCCGCGCCAGGCGGCTGGCTTCTGAAACGACGAAGGTCGTATCCGATCAACGTTCTCACCGGCAAACCTAAATCCGCTGCCGAATGCGGCTTCTTTCAGGATCTGGTCCAGATATGCAACATGCCTCAAAGCGATGCCCAAGATAGAACAAAGACCGGCGTCAAGCGCCGCAGCATCCGATGACGCCGCAATAAAACCAAGGCGGATCGGCCTGCCTGCTGTCGGCCCGTCGCCTTCCATGCCTGCAATACCGTCAGCTATATTCAAGGCCGGCCTCAGCCGCTTGTAAATTGCGGCGAGAAGAACGCCAAACTCGGAGGGCGACGGATGATCCCTGTGAAGAAGAGTCTTCTGGTAGCCCGGCAGAACGCCATACAGGTTTTTCACTGCGGCTGTAAGAACGGTCAGCATGTGCGTTTTAACTTTCGGCAGATTGATCACAACATCGGCTTCAAGAGCAGGCGCAGCCACCGCAAACGAAACGCCGTCAAGCCGAACGGGCACTGCCCCGGCTTTTTCGAAGTTTATCAGCGGAGCCTTCTCTTCCTCGCACACCCGGCCGATGCCGGTTTTTTCCCAGACCTTCTCGACAGACACCACATTGGCAGGACTGTCGCCGACCATCGGCCTGCCTCCGCATTCCCGCACCATGCGGATGACAACACGCACCATCTCAGGGTGCGTGGTAACAGCCTCTTCTGGGGCTCTAGCGGTCAGCAGATTCGGTTTGATAAGAACCCTAAAGCCTGGCTTGACGAACGCATTCAAACCGCCGAGTGGTACTAGCGCGCGCCCAACTGCCGAAGCTAAATCGGCGTCATATTCGCGACAAGCCGCGAGAGATACAGTTGCCGTTTTCGACTTCAATCGCCCTCATGCGTGTGTAAAAGGCCGATCCAGTGCAGAGCGTATCCTGCCTAAGCCAACGGCGCCTAGACCGCTTCTATTGTTGAGGGAGGCTTTGGCGTTATGTTGTAGGTCACACTGACAACACCAGGCACCTCGCTGGTCAGGCGGCCGGCAAGCTTCTCCAACAACGGAAAGGGAAGTCTTGTCGGGCTCGCAGTCACAGCATCCTTGCTGTTCCAGCAGCGCACCTCGATCTGCAACCCAAACTCTCTGCGCCCCTCGCGAATACCGGTGACTCTGTCCTCATGCAGAATGGCAAGGCATTGAAAAGCTTTGACCTTCGACAACATCTCCTCGGTAATCCGCGTGGCCTTTCTGACAATCTCGATACGCTCCGGCGTTGCCTCTCCGATAACCCGCGCTGTGAGAGCCGGACCGGGAAACGGCGGCCTTTCGTATATCTCGCGTGGGAGGCCAAGCGCCTTCGCCAGCTTCCGCACCGCAGGCTTCCGCAACTCGATCAGAGGCTCCAGCACCGAATATCCATATGCCCTCCTGGGATCAATTCCCAGCTGGGCAAGAATATTGTGCTGACGCTTAATTCCGGCAACAGTCTCCTCAACATCAGTGTAGATTGTTCCATGGATAAGAAACCGCGCGCCGCTCTCTTTTACAAGCCGGCCGAACACCTTCCTGTAAAAGGCATCAGTTATCGCCTGCCTCTTCTCCTCAGGATCGGTCTTGCCTTTCAGAGCAGCAAAGAACTCGCGCCGAGCGTCCAGAAGTTGCACTGGAATACCAAGTTTGCGGAACAGCAAAACAACACGCTGCGGTTCACCCTCGCGCATAATGCCGTTGTCTATAAAGTACGTTTTCAGCCGGTCGCCAAGCGCCCTGTGCGCCAGCACTGTAACAGTGGAGGAGTCAACCCCTCCTGACAGGGCGTTTATGGCTATGCCGTCGCCCACCGTCTCCGCCAGTTCGCGCGTCTTGCTCCTGATGAAGTAGTCGGTATTCAGTCTGCTTTCTGGAATCTCTTTCAGCTTCATTTATCTCCTCCGTTGCCAGCCGACAAGCATACAAGCGAGCGTGTATAAGGCAACGTTCTTTTCATAACCCCCCATAGCATCCTGCTCCGGCCAACTCATGCCAAGCCCAGGCCGGCCGCCTTGAGCATGAAACAAAACAACCTATTGAGATCACAAACCAAATCTGGTATGTATGGTTCATGCTGAAGCTTCTCTTCCTGCTTGCAGTCTCGCTGGCCGTTGGTGTTGTCATGGCGGTCATACTGGTCGTGTTCCTGCGGAGGCTCAAGCGCATCGAAGACGAATTCTGGAGCAGCACAAGGAAATGAACGCGTCTGGATCAATACGCTGCCGAATTGCGCAAATTGAAGTTCTACCAGGCCGACCTTCGGAAAACACCGGACATATCATCAAACTCATCCGGTCAGCCGTGGCCGACGGAATGGATATGATCGTCTTCCCGGAAATGGCGGTCCCTGGTTACCTCATAGGGGACGAATGGGAATACGCTTCCTTCCTCAGAGAATGCGAACGCTGCAATGAAGAGATCAGAAGAGCGTCTGCTGGCATCACTGTTGTGTTCGGAAGTGTCGCTGTGGACAGATCGCGCAAGAACGAAGACGGACGCGTCAGAAAATACAACGCTCTTTTTTTCGCAGAAAATGAAAGGTTCATCGGACCGCGAAACGGATTGTATCCTTTCGTGATAAAGGCCCTTGCTCCCAATTACCGAGAGTTCGACGAAAGCCGCCATTTCTGCGACTTGCGCAAACTTGCCATGGAGGAGCGCAAATCCGTGGCCGACTTCCTGGAGCCGGTTCCGTCACGCCTGGGATTGCTGGGCGCTGTCCTTTGCGAAGACGCCTGGGACGCCGATTACGCCGTTTCCCCCCTGGCAGAGCTCTCCAAAAAAGGCGCTGTGTTGATGATCAACTGCAGCTCATCTCCTTTCACACTGGACAAGAATTCCAAAAGAGAGCGGATTTATTCCACCCATGCGTCCAGATATGGAAAGCCTCTGCTGTATGTGAACAATATCGGCATCCAGAATAACGGCAAAACGGTCTTCACCTTCGATGGGTCCTCATGCGTCTACGACGCTCGCGGCCGCCGCGTCGCGGCATGCCCTGCATTTGAGGAATCCGAATTGTCTGTTGACATTCCCCTAGAACCGGCTTCACCAACGTGGGGGAGGCCAATCCCTTCCCGTCCTGACGACATTTCATCGGTTTATAAAGCTATTATTTTCGGCACGGAGCGATTCATGAAACTTTGCGGCGTAAGCCGTGTTTGTGTCGGCATATCGGGCGGAATTGATTCCTCTGTTGTCGCCTGTCTGTACCGCCGCATCCTGGCTCCCGAAAACCTTCTCCTGCTGAATATGCCCAGCCGTTACAATTCGCCCACCACTCGCACTCTCGCTCGGGACCTGGCGGAAAGACTCGGCTGCCTTTACGCGGAAATTCCCATCGAGGATAGCGTCCGCTTTACAATCTCGCAGATTGATGGCCTCTGCTGCAAGAGCCTTGACGGAAGGCTCAAGGAAAAACTGTCGCTCACCGTGCTGGCAAGGGAAAACATTCAGGCGCGTGACCGCGGAGCGCGGGTGCTGGCTGCAGTAGCCTCCGCATTCGGGGGCGTTTTTACATGCAACGGCAACAAGTCGGAACTGGCTGTGGGATATGCCACTATGTACGGCGATGTGGCCGGATATCTGGCTAACATTGCCGACCTGTGGAAAATGGAGGTATATGAGCTGGGCCGCCACATCAACACCAGCGTCTACGAGGAGCCGGTCATCCCTCAGGGTTGCTTTACTCTTACACCCTCGGCGGAACTTAGCGAGGCGCAGAATGTTGACGAGGGCAAAGGTGATCCGATCATATATCCATACCACGACCTGTTGTTCAAATCCTGGGTGGAATCTTGGGATAGAGTCAGTCCGGAGGAAATCCTGGAATGGTACGCCGCAGGCGAACTGGAAACGCGCCTTGGCTACAAGGGCAGCATCGCGGATATCCTTCCGACATCCGCAGCCTTCGTCGCCGACCTGGAAAGATGGTGGAATCTCTATCAGGGAATGGCTGTGGCCAAACGCATCCAGGCTCCACCGGTTCTTGCTGTCAAACGAAGAGCTTTCGGCTTCGACAAACGCGAATCGCTGATGGGGCCGCGCTATACCATGCGCTACCTCGAACTGAAGAAAAAGCTGCTCGGCGCGGACAAGCCAGTATCAAGCCGTTGACGGCTCGTGCTTCGGAAGAGTTCCATTGCGCTGCACATGATCCATGACTTCGGGCGGAAGCGACCCTTTTCCGCGCCACTTTAACTTCTTTTCCTTAACAAAACCGTCCCCGAGATAAAACACTGTCGGGCCCTTCGGCAGGGGAATAAACGGCGGGAAATCTCCCTTGTGTGTTGTTTTATACTGTTCGATTTCCTTCGGCAGTGGAGATTTCCCGTCATGCTGCACATACACGCCGTGGCGAATTACGTAGAGCCGTTCTCCTGTGAAGTCAGACTCATCGCCGAAACTTTTGCCTTTAGCCGACGACATGGCACTGTCATCGCCGGTTCTGTATATTGACCACTTAAAGCCCAGACGGGTCAGTTCCCGCACGCGCTCCTCAGAAAGTGTGCCCTTCTTTTTCTTATATCTCTGGCTCTGCACCCAGTTGGCGAGTGTTGGATTCTCGGCCCAATGCTCGGGCACATTCGTGTGGCCAAATTTAGCTTTGAAAGCCTTCAACTGCGCAATCATCCGCGACCATGTCTCATCCGCCGGAACCCAGACAAAACCTTGGCGATCAAGAGCCTTTATCTTTTCCGGACTCAGTTCACCTATCTTCTTCTTATACCGCTGTGCAGCAGCCCATCTCCCAAGAGCAGGGCAAGGCTTGTAATTGGCGGGCACTCTGCAGTGCCCATATTTCTTTCGAAATGCCACAAGAGCTGCCAGCATTCTGGCCCAAGAATCTGATTTTGGTTGACCTTTCTTCTGCGCCATCCCTCTTTCTCTCCCAACGCTCCCGCAATCAAGGTTATCAGAGACAGATTAAATTGCCCACTCCATACTGTAAAGCTGCACCAGCATCCGCTCTCGAGCAAGAAACTCTGCTTTGCCGTGCAACAGGACGGCTATCAGAAGTCTGATCTGACCGCCGTACCTTGAAACATGTCGTAGTGTTTTCCATCTCGTCAAATTCTTTTTTCGCAACGCCGCTGATCTATGCTAGGCTGAATGTATGAGCGGTTCATCTCCTTGCCCGGCCGGCAAACCGGTGGAGCACCACCCTATGCCAAGGTTCGCACTTGACCGCATGCTCATAAAACTCGGAACGTATCTGCGTATCCTTGGGTACGATTCAATTTGGGACCCTGTTCTTAGAATCCACGATCTCATCCGAGTAGCCGACACTGAGGGCCGCGTCCTCCTCACTTGCAACAAACACCTTGGATCGCAATTCCCCACTCCAAAACAATGGCTTCTCGTGCCGTCAACTACGCCGCTCGACCAACTGCGATATGTGATCGCCTCCATGAGATTGGACACTCATTCCGGTCTGTTCAGCCGCTGTGTAAAGTGCAATGCTCCCAACCAGCGAATTCACGACAAGCGTACCGTTCGCGGAGTGGTTCCCGAACCAGTGTGGCTCCGGTTCAAGACCTTCACACGTTGCCCGGTTTGCGGATCGGTGTACTGGTTCGGCACTCACGTCCGTAACACAAGCGCTACGCTTGGCCTCATCCTTCGGTCTGAAGATTCCACCGCCGGCGGCGCCTCGGCAGAACTTGGAGGTTGCGGCGAATCCGAACAGGCGCACAAGGAGAAGCATTCATGAGACGCAAGACGATGTTTCTGGCAGCATTGATGATGTGCCGCCTCTACTCTGCGGCCATGCTTTACGCATCCGATGAATGTCTACTTCCATACCGCCTTCAGGATCAACTCGACCCCGTACCGGAAGGAAGCGCCACACTCTATCGCGCGCCCTGGCGCTCAAATTGCCGAACCGTAGCCGCATGGGATGCTCTTCTGGGAATCGGTGTCTATTACAAACACATACCGCCATGGACGATCGAGCAGCACATCCGCGTCATGAGCCAGATGAAGGAATGCGGCGTAAGACGCCTCAGGCTTGCTCCGCATCATGCCATGTACATCCATGAGGAATGGATCAGTCCCTCATCTAATGAGATGTCAATGCTGAGGAATGAACTTACAGCCTGCAGGCTCGCCGGCCTGCGGCCTTGCATTACTTTTGTCCATATCCCCGCCATGGGAACCGGCACTCTCATGAGAGCATGGATGAAACGAGACTGGAACCGCGGCCTTATGTCGCTTGGCGAGGGACCGGGTTCCACCGAACATGCGGCCTACTTCGAAAAAGTCTATCTTGCCATGCGCTTCATACTAGACGCCGCCCGCGAAGCCGGTTTTCGCTCGAAAGGAAGCTATGACCTGGAAATGGGGCAAAACCTATGGTGGGGAGCACCAGCCCTGCCACCCTTTCCTGAACTCACACTCGACATGTTGAAACCCGGCGGCCAGGTTTATGAATTTGAAAAAGCCCTCATCGAGCGAGCAATCGCGCAGGGATACCACGAGCCGGTGTTCTGGGATTCCCAAAGCCATCACTTGTTCGAAGAAATGCCGGACGCAAACCTTCTACCCAACTGCGGAGGCCGCGCCATCTCATTCTACAGCCCATACGCAGGCACAACCACCAACGGCTGGACAGGATCAGACGAGTGGCCCAGACGCCCTCCGCTGCGCTTTCTGGAAGGAACGCCGCCGGAAGTGGTCCTGGCAAAACCCGAGGGATTCATGGCCGACTTCTGCCGCCACGATAACCTCATCCGTTATATCGTTTCATCATCAAACCCGGTTGCTATAACCTCGCTGGGCGTTGTGCCCGTGGACATTCCCAACGCCACTGCGTCAGGACGGGATGGGTGGACATTGAAAGCGGCCGGCCTGGGCCGTATACTCGCCTTTTGGCTGAATCAGGGCGCCAAATTCGTGCTTCTGCATTCAGCCTATGAAGGGAAAAACGACATAATGTCTCACGCTTTGATCCCTTATCTCGAAAATCCTCTCGCCTGCCGCTGGCAGGATTCCCTGCCCCTTAGCGTCCTCAATCACTTCACCTCCGCCCTCAGCGGCTCTCGAAGACTGTCCCAACGAGACATCGTGCACTTCGAATTCCGCTTCAGGCTCGATCCTGACCCAGTCCTCATCCCACCAACAGGCAACGCGAAACCCTTCCGAGCATCCGACCTCCTTGCCCTCCTGCCCTTCCAACTGTCGAAAAACGAAGCAGCTATTGCCGTTTATGTAGTAACGCCAAACATTGCAGTTCCCCTCGATCCGCTGACACTGACTCTGGAAATCAACAAGCCCACGCAGAGAAAGCCTCTAATCATGGATTCATTGACAGGGCAGAAAACAGATCCCCAAGACTGGTCGGTCAGAGAAAACACAACTATGCTGACCATGGAAATATCGGACACCGTCCGGTGGCTCAGCATCCGATTCCGATAACTGGTATCTCATTCCCAACGTATTACATGGTGGTTCCTCGAAGGGAATAGATCATTGAAGTCCGCATATCTGATAGCGCTATGCCGTCCGTAACGAGAAAACTCTGCGCATTCGGCGGAATCGTTTATGCTCCTGCTCACGAGGTCTCTTAAAGCGATGCCACCACGCCTTTTTAATCTATTCACGAGGGGGAAGAAAAGATCTACCTAATAAAACGTAGGTCTTCGGAGAGCTGCTTCAATGCATAGGATCCTATCTAAACTTCTAGGCATTTCAGCCGCGTCGGCAATCGTGATTCAGGCAGCATCGGGTGCAGTCACCAC
>CALETX010000446.1 GCA_937920455.1 uncultured bacterium | reverse complement strand
AAGACTCTTTTGGCTAAAGCCATAGCAGGCGAAGCGGATGTTCCATTCTTCAGCATCAGCGGATCGGACTTTGTCGAAATGTTCGTCGGGGTCGGAGCATCACGGGTTCGCGATATGTTTGAACAAGCGCGACGTAACGCGCCATGCATCGTTTTTATTGACGAGATAGATGCTGTGGGCCGCAGCCGCTTCACAGGTATAGGAGGAGGCCACGATGAGCGCGAACAGACCCTCAACGCCCTGCTTGTGCATATGGACGGTTTCGAGACGGAAGAGGGGATCATCATACTCGCGGCCACGAACAGGCCGGACGTGCTTGATCCTGCCTTGCTTCGTCCAGGCCGGTTCGACCGCCAAATTGTCATTGACCTGCCGACAATAGAAGGCCGCGAGGCAATCTTGAAGCTCCATTCCAAAGGCGTCAAGCTGGCGCCGGACGTGGAGTTGCGTCGTATTGCGAGAGGAACGCCGGGATTCTCAGGCGCAGACCTGGAGAATCTTATGAACGAAGCCGCCTTGCTTGCTGCACGCCGCAACAAGGAAGCCGTTGACATGGACGACCTGGAGGAAGCCCGCGACAAAGTTAGGTGGGGACGCGAGCGACGGAGCAGGGTGCTCGACGAAAAGGAGAAAAGGATCACCGCTTATCATGAGGCCGGCCATGCAATAGTCATGCAGAACGTGGAGGAAAGCGAGCCCCTCCATAAAATAACCATAATCCCCCGTGGCGTGGCGTACCTGGGCGCAACAATGCAGCTTCCTGAGAAGGACCGCCACATGGAAGGCAAAGTCAAATTGAAGGGTATCGTCACCGGACTTATGGGCGGACGAGCCGCCGAGGAAATCGTATTCGGAGACATCACATCCGGCGCAAGCTCAGACCTGAAAGAGGCCACTCGTATAGCCCGCCTGATGATATGCGACTGGGGTATGAGCGAAAACCTTGGCCCTCAGACATTCGGAGAACATCAGGATCTAATGTTCCTTGGCAGAGACATCACCCGTACTCGCGACTTCAGCGAGGAAACCGCCAAGCGGATTGATGAAGAAGTCAACGCCCTTCTTAGACAATGTCATCAGCGCGCAAAAGACATACTTCTAAAGCATCGCGCACAGCTTGACACGATCGCAAATCTCCTCCTCGAACGCGAAACTCTTGATGGGAGAGAAGTTGTCGAAATCTTGACACAGGGACGACTTCCCGAAGGGAGCAAGCCAGCGGCGCCCCAGTCCGAATCGAAATCAGACGGCGCAGAGAGCAATGCTCCCCCACCGTTACCCATGTCCTGAACCGCAGATACTATGCGGGGTAAAAGACCAGATACGTGGGAATGCAAGGGACGAATCCTGCGGATGGATAAACGTCCCCTGATAATGGGTATTTTGAACGTCACACCGGATTCTTTCTCCGATGGAGGGCGACATTTTGACCATGACCGCGCCGTGGAACACGGCCGAATGATGCTGCGCCTGGGGGCCGACATCATTGACGTTGGCGGAGAATCCAGCCGGCCAGGTGCTGATCCTGTTCCGGCTGAAGAAGAACTCCGCCGAATCATGCCGGTAGTGTCTGCTCTTGCCGAGGAAGGGGCAACTATATCAGTTGACACCTACAAGGCAGAGGTCGCGCGTCAGGCTCTTGCGGCAGGCGCTGCGATCATCAACGACATAACTGCCATGACCGCAGACACTGAAATGGTTCGAGTGGCTGCCGACTCGGGAGCTGGGGTTGTCCTCATGCACATGCAGGGAACTCCGCAGACAATGCAGATAGCGCCAACTTATGAAGATGTAGTGGTAGAAGTGGCTGAATGGCTTGAACAAAGACTCAACCACGCCGTCGCGCACGGCGTCAGAGCGGAAGCCGTCGCCATTGACCCAGGCATAGGGTTCGGGAAAACGCTCGAACACAACCTTGTTCTGCTATCCAACCTCGATCGCTTTTGCGCACTCGGGCGTCCAGTGCTGATAGGCGTTTCGCGAAAAAGCTTCCTGGGCCGGATCACCGGCCAGCCGGTGGACCGGCGCATCCCAGCAAGCGTGGCAGCCGCCGTAATGGCAATCGCGAAAGGGGCGGACATCGTACGCGCTCATGACGTCGAAGAAACCAGGGATGCCCTTGCCGTTGTCGCAGCTATACTAAACGCCGGAGGAGGATGATGCGGCGCACTTGAAATGTCAGCGTTGATAAAATGCACGCCCCCCGCTACAGTGTTTTCGAGTTCAGTTGGCTGTTCATGACCCGACGGCCAAATCAACGCCGGAGAAACGCGGAGTCTCATGGCTGAACGAAAACAATCTTTAGAAACAAGCGGCGCATCAGCATGGGCAATCTTGCTGATCGCCATAGCCGTCATCCTTGGCCTCAGCCTCTGGTCCTACGACAGCCGCGACATCTCATGGCTTACTGACCCACCAAACGATCCTCCTTCCAATCTCATCGGGCCGGTCGGCGCTTGGGCTGCCTTCTTATGCCTCATGACATTCGGAATCGGAGCGTTCTTTTTGCCGCCAGCTTGTGTCGCGGCCGGTGTGGCGCTTCTGTGGCTGGGCAAAAGAGAACGCATGAGCACGCGAATGGCCTGTTTCTGGGCTGGAGTGGTGGGAACCGTGGCGCTCCTTGAGCTCTTCGAAGGCGAACTGGCTCCCGTGTGCCGAAAACTGAACCTGGACTCAACAGGTGGTCTTGTGGGCCGGCTCCTAACTAAAGGAGTCCTGATTCGTCTGCTGAGCCCTGTTGGCGGCGGGTTAGTGCTTCTCATGATGGTCATCATCTCATTTGTCGTTGCCGTAGAAATGAAGAACATCAGAATTTTCATGACTTTTCTCAAGGAACGATTGGCAAAAGCACGATCACCCGCCGCAGGATCCGATATGGGGACTCTCATTTCCCGAGAGCAAGAGGCTCTTGACGAACCGCTCAGTATGAAACCAGGCGACGGCAGAATGCCGCGTCGCGCAGGGAAAGAAGACAAGGAGAGGGGAAAGGCCGAAGAAAATATCAGAAGAAAGGAACCCGAGGCGCAGATGGAGGAACGCAAGAGGCGGAGACTTGAAAGGCTTGCCGAATACACTCCTCCTGCTATGCCCGGAACACAATCCGTACCGGTGCGCCAGACACAGCCGCCGGTGACGCAGTCTCTTGTATCACGCGGCCAAGCACCGATTGGAAAGGATCCTCCCACACCACAGCCAGCGCCTTCCGTAAAGGAAGAGAGAAAGGCTGAATCCTGTAAGCCTGTTGAAAGCTCTCCAGCCACACGAGTGGCCAGGCCGGCGACATTATCTGCCGCGCAACCATCAGGCCAGGAGTATCAGGTGCCTCCTGTTTCGCTTCTTGAATCGGGATCCGAAGGCGATTCAGCAGGAATGTCAACGGACACAAACACGATTTCGAAAATAATAATCGAGACTTTGCAGGAATTCGGAATCGACGCCGAAGTAACCGCAGTCGAGGAGGGACCTGTGGTTACACGCTACGAACTGCTGCCAGCTCCTGGCGTGAGGGTTGAAAAGATAAGCGGTCTTAGCAACAACCTTGCTCTGGCTTTGAAAGCGACAAGCGTTCGAGTCCAGGCGCCTGTTCCTGGCAAAGGGGTAGTTGGAATCGAGGTGCCCAACGCACGGGCATCCATGGTTAGACTGAGAGATGTGCTGGAAGGAGAAACGTGGCAAAAGAGCGACGCCAAACTACCCCTTGTCCTTGGCAAGGATGTTGGCGGAAACGATCTAGTGGCGGACCTTGCAAACATGCCTCACCTATTGGTTGCGGGCGCCACTGGGTCCGGCAAAACAGTATGCATAAACTCATTTCTTGCAGGCCTTCTGATGGCGAAAACTCCCGCGCAACTCCGCCTGATTCTCGTTGACCCGAAGATCGTAGAGTTCGCAATGTACAACAACCTTCCTCATCTCGCTGTCCCTGTGATAACCAACCCGAAAAAGGTTGCCATTGCACTACGGTGGGCCATCGCTGAAATGGAAAGGCGGTACAAACTTTTCGCAAAGGTCGGCGTCAGAAACATAGAAGGTTTCAACAGCCGTGAAATCGCCACGCAAGGCGACCTGTTCGGAGAAAATGGCGGAAAGGAATCTGAGATTCCGAAACAGATCCCCTATATTGTCATAATAATTGACGAGCTAGCAGATCTCATGCTCGTGGACCAGGCAGAAATCGAGAACGCCGTCGCGCGGCTCGCACAGCTCTCGCGAGCGGTTGGCATCCACATGATCCTGTCAACTCAACGTCCATCGGTGAATGTAATCACCGGAACTATAAAGGCTAATTTCCCGGCCAGAATAGCTTTTCAGGTTGCCCAGAAAACCGATAGCCGCACTATTCTGGATACTGTCGGCGCTGAAAAGCTCCTTGGACGGGGTGACATGCTTTTCCTGCCACCAGGCACCAGCAAAATGATCCGGGCCCAGGGCGTTTTCACAACAGATGCGGAAATATCAAGAATAGTGGATTTCATAAAGAAGCAGGCATCCCCGCATTTCGAACTCGAGATAAAGGAGAAGATCGAAAAAGAGACTCCCTCGTCTGCCAGCGAAGGCGAAGATGAGGATCTCATAAACCAAGCGATCACAATCATCCGTGAAACGCAAAGAGCTTCGACCTCATCCCTTCAGCGCAGACTTCGCATCGGATACACGCGTGCGGCCCGCATAATGGATATTCTTGAGGAGAGAGGGATCGTTGGACCGCCACGTGGATCGGACGCCCGGGAGATCCTTGTAGATCTCGACGGGGAAGTGCCGTCGCCTCCATCTGCCCCGTCAGAGGACGGAAACATCCGAGGACAAGAAGGGTTAGGCAAAGATGGGACTGGGTAAAACGCTTAGAGACGCAAGGTCAGGCCGAGGGCTTACGCTCACGCAAGCAGCGGCTGCCACGCAAATTCCAGCTTATCT
>CALETX010000445.1 GCA_937920455.1 uncultured bacterium | reverse complement strand
AACATAGGCAGCAGTACAGCTTACGATATTCGGACGTCGGGCGGTGGGCGGATCAGGCTTACTGTTGTGGGCGACATGGTGCACAACGGCCTTATCACCGCGAATGGGACGGCGCCAAATCAAACTGCTGGGTCTGGTGGAAGTGTTTACATTACCGCCGGCACACTTACGGGTAGCGGCATCGTGCGGGCCAACGGAGCCAACAATTGGCGTTCTGGCGGAGGAGGAGGCCGTGTGGCGCTTGTGCTTACCTCGCCTGGTGCCACGTTCGATGGGTTCACGGGCCTTGTCACCGCCTACGGGGGTGATTGCTCAGGTCCGCTGTGTGATGGGGCGGCGGGGACAGTTTACTGGTCTGCGCCGGGAATGAAGCCGAAGCTGGTTGTTGCCAACTTCCCGGGCGCCTCATGCGCTTCTGGTGTGTTTACCGAAATAAAGAATGAACGAGAGCTTCAGGACACGATGGTTATCGTTACAAATGATACGCGTCTTGTTCTGAGAACCAACGCGTACTTTGGCGACTTGTACTTGAGGACGACAAACTCGGTGATGGACCTGGGCGGGGTTTACAGGCTGAAGATACGGACTGTGCGTCATTCGCTGGGTGTTGGCTACGCAACGAACTCGGCAGCTAATATTTCGTGGGAAGACGGCACGGTCATTTTCCTGCGTTGAGACGAATTGCAAGGCTTCCCGCTTCTCGTGAGAACTCAGCGATAGCTGTTTTCGTCTGTTACATGCGGCTGTGGTTTGTTGGGAAACCTGAGTCTGCGAGTCGGAAAAGGGTTTGTCGAAAATGGCTCCTTGAATAAGGCAAATATGGGACTCATTGCCTTGATACTCTAAGCTTGAAAAATGTGGGAGTGGGCACAGCATCGTATGGATAGGTTACCTCTCCGGATGTATTCACATTCGTGGACCATAATTGCGCCCAATCGGCTGACGAGCGCAAGTCGTTAGTGGACAAAACAAGATAACGCCGTCCTGCCACCCCATTCCATGTTATAAGCACCCGCGTCCCATCCCTCGAAAGTGACGCGATATGAAAGAAATCAGCGGCATCATTGCCTCGTGTGCCAGCGATCCACTCTTGATAATCATCCTGTCCATCGGTGTCAGTGTCACGACGGGCCAAGGCAGTGCCGAAGAGCCATTCCTCGGCATCGGCAAGCCCGTCATTATCATCGTCGCTGTCAAAAGTAAGGTTATTGAGACCGTCGTTGTCTGTGTCATAAGGCATTGGGTCGCTCTCGTCAGGAATGCCGTCGCCATCGGCATCAGGGCTCAGGGAATCTGGTATGCCGTCGTAGTCGGTATCGAACCCTTCGGTTGTGGCTTGATAGCCGGAGGCGAGCACAATGCCTGGACCTGAGGAAGGCGGTGAACTCAGCGAGCGTTGGCCTATGCTCAGGGATGCCTGAAATGTCGCAGATCCCACTGCCAATACAGATGGTGACTGGGCAAAGACATCCGCAACCACACGGAATGTTTCGCTCGTCTGGCCGCCAGCGCCGGCAAAAGGCGGAGAATATATAAGCAAAAGAAGTTGGCAGGCGCATAACGGAAATGTCAGGGAGTGCTGTGTCATGGGTTGCGTTCCCTATGGTTGGAAAGGAACAACTTGATTTCCATATGTGTCCTGAGATGCTGGAGCAATTTTGCCGATTTTGGGATTGATGTTTGTCGTGAGTACTGAATTTACCATCATCACGTTGCCTGTTATCGCTCCGCCCATGAGGTCGATCGCATATGCAGCCTGAGGAGAAGGCTCCAGCGAACACGAAACGATCCTGGGCACAGGCGTCTCGCCGGTTGCCCCGCGCAGTGTGATCGCCGCAGACCTGTTCTGCGCTCCAAAGAGCTCTGCTATAGACGACAACGCGCAGTGGTTGAACCTGGCCATGCAGTTGGTGCCGGAGAGTTCCGCCATGGTATTGGTGACCGACACAATGACCGAATTATTGCACATGATGTTGCAGTCATCACATTGCAGCCCCGGCCCGGTAAAGCTGCCTAACAAGCTGTTGATAACGACGCCTGCGCTAAGGCTCAAGTAGGCGCCCCTGCCATAATCAGCTTCCCCTCCCCATAACTCTGATGCTCTGGCGTAGAGCATCCCCGAACCCGAAAGGCGTACAGCGTCGCCTCCGTTGCCGCTTACAACGCTGTTAATCACATTAATTTCTTCTGCCCCGTTGGTGGCTGTGATCCCGTTTCGAGCGCCGCTGATATCGTCGCAATTGTTGACTGCAACATCGCAGCCAGGCCCAACGCAGTGGATGGCGTCTCTTGTGTTACTCTGGACTCTACAATTTGTAAGCCTGATACCAGGGCGTGAGTCTTTCGCAGGATTTGACTCATCGTTGAAAAGCACAATGGCATCTTTGTCGTAAGCAAGATCTGAACTGTTTTCAATTTCGCAGTTCAGCAACCTTATTTCGACCGTCTCGTCTGACTCGAGAGCAGAACTCGCGACGATCTCCAGAACGCTGCCATCGGTTGCCTGCAGTCTCGAGTTGCGTATTGTCATGGATCCCACCGCATCCCGAGCGTAGAATGTCGTATTGCTGTAGGATGTCATATTACAGTTTCGAAAGAGGACGTATGGGGCGCCGCCGATGATTTCAACGCGTTTGACATCGCTTTGGTAGCCAAGTTCGCATTCGCAGAAGGTGCAAGAAGAATTAACAACGTCATAAATGCCAACTGTGTAGTCAATACTGCAATTAACGAACTCGACGCTGAGTGATAATCCGTTGGTGATGATCAGTCCATTTCGGATATTGCACCGATCAAATCTGCACCATCCGCGCAAGTTCCACAAAAATAGAGAGGCATGGGTGTCATCCCAGCAATCAACATCGCAACTCTCCATTTCGCATGAAGCATGATCGGTAACAGTCACCACTGGCGCATTGCTTTTGTTGCCGATTTCACAATGAGTTGCCGTCAGGCTGTTGCTGCCTGCGATAGCCAGTGCGGAACCTCCCTGGTCATTGGATATTTCGCAGTCTTTGAGAAGGACTTGACCATTCTTCGATAAGTCTGCCGTTGGTCCTGCAATGCCTGGTCCGCGTTGAAGAACGCAGTTGCGCAGATTCAAGTTGTACCAGTTGGTAACGGAACTGTCAGCGATGGCTGGCGTGCCTCTGATCGTCAAACCTTCGATAAAGAGATTCGCGTCACTGAGCAACAAGGTTGGCCCGTTTGTATATTCCACAATGGCCCCTGTGCAGTCAGACAGGCTGCGAATTGATATCTGCGGGGCGTTTGAGGGGATGACAACCTGACCGTAATAATAGCCCGGCAATAGTACAATGGTGTTGTATTCGTGGTGGAACGCGACAAAATCTACTGCATCCTGAAGGTTGTCAAAATCGGCAGAACCGTCGTCGTCAACAATAATTGCGTTTCCGGTGTTCAGACGACCAATGTCAATGGGCCGGATCTGGACATCAGGCATAAGAAGCTCGAAGCTTGCATTGTTTGTTGAAAACCAGGTTCTCAACTTCAAGCCGGAATCGTGAAGAGTGAGAGGATGAATCGGTTCCATCCCCTCGCCGAGTTCGACATTAAAAAGGCCGTTGTTCACCTCCACCGCCACTGAACCGGCTGGTTCGTTTGTTCCGGCAGATCCATCGTTCGACCACACGCCTTGGTTGTTTGCGCCAATGAGGACAAATTTAAAATAGCCCTGCCCTGTGAAATTGCTGCCGGACGCAGTTATCCTGCCCTGGTAGTTTAGAGTGGGAGCAGATTTAACGACCTGAGCTGCCATTGCCAAACTCAGAGTGAAGCATAGATAAAGACCTTTGGCATATGTCTTCATTGGAGGTCTCCCATCCTTAACTATAGGAGTCTTGTAACGTCGCAATAAGAGATTGCCTTACTTCTCTCTAAATCAATTATCCTATATCATATCATTGGTATGGGCATGTCAGCAAGCCCTTTCACGGGGGCAAGGTGGGATGTCTGGAACGGCGTGCTCTCCTCAGGCGCATGGGCGTTTTTTGCGTTGAGGCTGACTGAGCGTTGACGTTCCGAGTTACCGACTCTTTTCAATCTCCTTCAGCATTACAGGCCAGGCAAGGTCGGCGTAAAACCTGTGGCCTTCGGGTCCGATAACAAGATGGCATCGGTCAGCCGCGCCGCTGGCGCGGTAGATTTCTTTCAGATGCCTGAATGCCTTGCGCGTTCCATGAATCGGGAAGATGCCGTCTTCCACACCTGCAACAATCACCACAGGCTTTGGAGCGAAGAGGCCCATTACATCGGCCATTTCGCCGTACTTGAGCAGAGAAGGGATGTAGTTGTCCATGCAGTGGTAGATGGACATGATCGAATCGCGAAAGGTGCAGAAGTAGGATGAAGGCATTGCAAATGCTATACGTGGAAGAAGAGCGGCGGCAAACACCGATACGGTTCCTCCTCCTGAATTGCCCATTACACCAATTCGACCCATGTCCGCATCGCCGCGCCATTCGAGATAGTCTATGCCTCTGTCCACATCGTACACTCGCTCGCCGATGAGAGTCCGGCCGAGCATGAGAGCGTGCATAGTGGCGTCATGGCAGCCGTGGTCGGCGACGCTCTTCTGTTTCTGTTCGCGCCGTTCGCCAAACGAGCGCTGTTCTATGCAAAGTGCCGCTATGCCGCGTTTCATGCAGCCGATGCCGAAATCGCGGTCGCCTTCAACCGCAATGGGTGTCGTTTCATCCTCA
>CALETX010000444.1 GCA_937920455.1 uncultured bacterium | reverse complement strand
AAATATGTCTTCTGGAAATGCCAGTCATCACTCTCATGCCCTGCCAAGTCTGGCGCGTTGTCTTGCAACCGCCCACTCGGCCAACATGTTCAGACCGAAAGAAAATATCAGCAAACAGCACGCCATTGCGAAAAGCACATGGTACCGATTCGAGCCGGTGACATGATCAGCTTCTCCCATGTCTCCGGCAATCGTTGCAGTCAGCGTCCTGACAGGAGAAACAAGATTATACCACGGCTTGGGTAGTTGAGCGGCGTTTCCAGAAGCCATCCACACCACCATGGTCTCACCAATAGCCCTCATTATGCCCAGAATCACAGCCGTAAGGATCCCGCTGGAAGCGGCCGGGATAACTGCTCTGAATATCGTCTCGCTCCTCGTGGCGCCAAGAGCGTAACTAGCTTCGCGAATCTCGCGGCCGACCGCCTGAAGGGCGTCTTCCGAAACGCTTATCACCGTAGGCAAAGCCATTATGCCAAGAATAATGGAAACATTCAGAGCGTTCGTTCCACTTGAAATCGGCAAGTGCCACAGGCTGCGTGCAACCAGTAAAAAAATCCAACCCACCAACCCAAGCCCAAGAATAAGTGTCGCAGCCGACAAGCGGCGTCCCAAACCTTCCCCTCCAACCAAAGAGGCCAGATCAGAAAAGAGCAGCACCACCATGACTATCGGCAGCCCAAGAATAGCGGGGACAGCAACGGCAAGAACAGGTCCACCCTTGGTTTGCAGCAGAGGGGCAAAGATGACCAACGCGAAGAATCCGTAGGCAACCGACGGAATCGCCGTAAGAATCTCAATCACAGGTTTTATTGCCTGCCTGATCGAGAACGGAACCACGTCGCTTAAGGCAACAGCCGTGGCGACGCCGAGAGGAACTGCTATTACAATCGCACCTAGAGTAACGAGGGCGCTTCCCACAATAATGGCCAGCGCTCCAAATTCAGGTTCCTGATTCGAAGGATACCAGTGCGTGCTTGTGAAGAACTCCAACGTCCTGTCAATGGAAGCAAGAAAAGGAAAGGCGTCTTTTGCAATAAAGATGAAGATGAAGAACACAGCAAGGATTGAAATGGATGCCGCCAGCAAAAGCAGAGCGCGACCCACCCAGCCAGTCACAGCCCTCAGCACGCTTGCTGTATGCCCGATAGTTATATTATGGCCAGGCGTCGGCATTTCCATCCCTTACGGCGGGAGAGAGCCGCTGCGCCTGAGGCCGGGCCCTCTCCCCTCGAAAAAGTCAGGCGCTCTCGTAGCGCTATTTAACCCCGACAAACCCGCAGTCCTCTATCATCTTGATCCCGTCCGGGTGCTGTGACAGGCCCAGGAAAGCCGCCAGGTGGGTGCCTGGCTTCGGGCGCCCGTTCGTGTACATGTAAAGTGGCCTGGACAAAGGGTAGCTTTTGTTCCTGACAGTTTCAGCAGAAGGCTCAATCCCGTTTATGACAACAACCTTCAGACCCTCTGTGAAGCCCAGTCCCACGTATCCGATGGCTCCTTCCGTGCTTAGAACGCGTTGGCGCACTGCTCCATTACTGCCCACATATTCAGCGGAACCGGCTATCTTTTCGCCTTTCATAACAAGCGACTCGAAGGTTTCATATGTACCGCTGTTAGTATCCCTGCTGACAAGCACTATGGGCTTGTCCGGACCGCCAAGCTCTCTCCAATTCCGAATCGAGCCCTTGTATATGTTCCTGAGCTGATCCAGCTTCAGACCATGGATCGGGTTGCTCATGTGAACAACAATCGCCAGTCCGTCATGCGCGACAACATGCTCAATCGTCAGCACGCCTGCGGCCTCGGCCGCCGTTATTTCCGACTTTTTCATCGCCCTTGACATGGTGGCGATATCGCATGCGGCATTTATCAGAGCCTTCGCTCCGTTTCCGCTGCCTGACTCGCTGACTGTTATGTTCACGCCGGGATTCTTCTTCATGTAATATTCCGCGAACGCTTTCGCGATGGGTCCCACTGTAGTGGATCCCTCGATGACAATCTTATCCTGCGCGCAGGCAGCAGTAACTGCCGCGATGCAAGCAATGACAATGCATGCTACTATCTTTTTCACTTTACTTCTCCTTTGCTTTTCTCTTTCTGACACAGAGCCGCCAAAATAATGGCGATGCTGCTTGTCTTCGATCCTATGCAATCTCTGCCGAGCCGGTCCTGAAGGCCTTCCATACAGCCCGTACGTCGGCCAGGTTTTGTTCCCAGGCGTAGAAGCCATCTTTCGGGTGACGAAGGCGGTAGTAGGTGTTCCTTTCTTTGTCGGAGGTTTCTCCAAACGTCTTGATGACCTCTACCTCGCCCCGCGAAACCATGTGTTCCAGAATCTGTGCTATGGTCTCCGCTGAAGCTCCGGAAAAGAAGGCAAGACTAGGCAGATTCATTGCTTCACGCATGTGCAAGCATCTGTTTATACTTGCCTCCAATGTTTCGTCAGTCCGTCCTTGTAGATCAATGGTCCGACTCACGTTGGGACCCTCCACCACAAGTACCGCCCGCCACCTTTAGAAGCTGGCGACCACGTCCAGCTGCAATCTCTCGTAATCCTTGGTCTTGGCAGGGTCGGCAATGCCTTTCTCGTTCATGAAGAATGTGGCTCCAAGCTGGAGATTCTTCATAACTTGATACTTGGCCGAGAACACATGTCCCTTTCCGTCAGTCCCTCCGCCATTGCGATCCGAATCCGTCATGAATCCAGGGACACAATCCTTCTCCAGCTCGTACATCTGGTAGCCGAATTCCCATGTATTAGGATTTTTTGCCTTTCCGACGCTGAGCCCCACCAAATAGCCAGCGTCGAAATTGTCAGCCTCGTCGTTGATCACGTACTGGCCGGCAATTTCGACAGGCACCTTGTCAAGCCAGAACGACAGTTTGGCGAAAGCTTCAACCGGAGCAAAGTCGGCCAAGTAATAGACATTGGTAACCAGCCCATCCTGAGACACGACCTTGCGCGTTGAATTCCCAAAGGTCTTCTCTTCGCCCAGGTAATTGAAATCTTTGGCAAGCCCTCCGCCAAGGTTGGAGAATTGATAATAGCTGGCGCCTAACGTGATCTTCGCCTCTTCAACGATCTTGTATTTGGCGGCCACCTGGCCCACATAAAGCATGGCGTCCCCATGAGCGGCGTTCTTGGAATCGGGATTGAATTCCTTTATCCAGAAATAAGCTCCATTCCCAACGAGTTCCATGTCCCCCATAGTCCTCGCCATGCAAAGGGCCAATCCCTCAGGATTAACATCCCCGTCCCATATCAGATTTCCGACATTGATAAGAGGATTCTTCATTTTGCCGCCAACGAGCCTCACCATATCTTCTCCAACCATCGTCCAATCGAACCATGCGAGGTCCAGATAGAGAGACTTTCGGCTGAACTCGTCTGTAAGTGTCTGGTTGGAAGAGACAGGATCGCCTTTTTCCGTTGTGCTCATGCCAATACCCACTTTGACTTTGTCGTTTGCCTTGGCCTCCGCGGCAAGGCGCGCTCTGATCCTGTGGCGCTCCCGTGTTTCGAGACCCTGCTCGTCTATCGTCTCATGACGATAACGAACATCTCCTTTCACCTGCACGCTGTCGGTCCAGCTCTTCTGCTGTTGCTGCTGACCGACTACCTCTCCGACGCAAAACATCGCCGCCAGTAGAGGCATGATCCAGGTTCGCTTCATTTGATGCTCCCTTCGTTTCGCAAGGTGGAAGCCCTTTGCTTCCGCCCAAGCCCTTTGTGGGCTTCACACGACACAAATCGTTCTGTTTTCTTGTGAGCATTGTTTGAGCTTCGTGTTAGAAGTCTGTTAGAAAAAAGGCGGGTTTTTGTTCTTAAAATTCCAACCCAAGACAAATATCAGAGGGGTAACATGGAAAACTGACCACGGGAAAACAGCTCAACCTCAAATGGCTTTGTGGGCCGGCGTTAGCGCAAAGCCGAAAGTGCTGCTGCGGTGGTTGAGCAACAGGACGGTGGCGGACGCAGCCTGATCAACAAACCGCCTTGCTGTACGCTGGCGTGCCGGGTTCCCACAACCCGACACAGCGACACATCTCTTCCTCATGCTCTTCTATCGAAGAGGTCATCTTGAACTGAACGCGGCACCGGTCCAAATTCTGGTCGGGTCTCTTGATCCGAAAGTAAACGTCGCCCGAGAGATAATCAGAGAGAAACCGGACTCCTATCTCGAGACTGATGAGTCTGCCGCTGAATGCCAAATATTCGCGCTCAGAGGGAAGCAGCATTTTGTGCGTCGCCTGCAGGTATCCGTCCACAAGCGCCTGAAAAAGCCGCATGTCAACATGCACCTTCGACAGGTCCTTCTCGTCCTCCGCGGCAGGGTTGGTTCCGCTGCGCACCATGTCGCCAAAATCATACAAGGCGAGACCTGGCATCACGGTGTCGAGATCAATCACGCACAAACCTTCGCCCGTCGTCGCATCAAGCATCACGTTGTTCATCTTCGTGTCGTTGTGAGTGATTCGTTCAGGAATAAGACCTCGCTTCCATTTTTCAATCAGCAGACAAGCCATTTCTTTGCGGGCGAGCGCAAAGGCGATTTCGTCGCGGACAAGCGCGGCCCGGTTGAAAGGGTCAGCCTCGATCGCCTTTTCCAGCGCCTCTATTCTCTTGGGTGTATTATGAAAATCCGGAATGGTTTCGTGCAGCCGAGGCGGCGGCATATCCGCAAGCATGAGCTGAAACTCCCCGAACGCCTTAGCCGCCTGATAGGCAGCCGCCGGCTCGGTGATTGTGTCGAAGTTCTCCGATCCCTCAATGAAGTGGTACGCACGCCAGACAGAACCATCAGTATAATAACAAAAGTGCCCTCCATCTCTGGCGCCGACGAGTGTCAACCCCCGCCGCGATGGATCGCTAACCCCGCTCGCGAGGAGTTTTTCGCGCTGGTATTCCGTAACCCTCCTGACATTGTCCATCAGCCGCACCGGATCCCTGAAAACATTGGTATTTATCCGCTGAAGGACATATCTCCTGCACCTCCCATCACAGTCAAAGACCAGAATGTGTGTTTCATTTATGTGGCCGCGTCCGCAAATCTCGGAGGAAACGAATTCACCCTCGAAATTGAACAGCCGCGCCACATCCTGAATCTCGTAACTTTTTTTCTCAGTCATCGCCCGAATAGATCTCTGTCACTTTACAGCTCCAGCAACCTCCAGCATCACCCTGTAATTGGCAAGAGCCCGTTCGGATAGTTTTCGCCCATACGGACAGGCGGACGGCATAAGCACAAAGCCGCGGCCCTTGCCGGACGTACCCTCCTTGACGGCCGTCTCCACCTTCTTCCGAAAATCAGCAGGCTGAAGATTTTCCAGATCGCTGACCTCCAGATTTCCGAATAGAACCATATCTTTTCCATATCGCTCCCGAACATAGGCAAGGGATACGTCGCCCTGCGGCGGCGGTTCTATCGGATCCAGACCGCTGCAGCCGGTTGAGACAATTTCGTCAAGAATATCTCTCAGTTTTCCGTGTGAATGTATCCTCGCAAAACCGCCGTGGCTCTGTATGGAACGAACCATTGGTTTGACATATTCTACCACATATTCATGGAAAAGAGATGGAGGCAGGTAAGGAGGTGAGGCATATTCCGGGCCGAATATTCGCCAAAGCCTTCCGGGCAGAACACGGGCAATTGCTTCCACCCTCGGATGTAACCAACGCGCGCACTTTTGCAAAGCCTTGTGGAAAAGCTCAGTCTCTGTCATGGCGACAACCGTGTATTCCCCCATCTCAAACAAAGGCGCAACCATGCACAGCGGGTCAGCGGTGTCAATCATGACGATCCCCGAGTCCCCAAGTTTCTTCTCAAGCTCTACGACAGGCGAAGCATCCGGCTCGCCGCCGAAGGGCCTCTCCGGAAGGTCCAGCCAGGCGCGGAGGTCATCTGCATCTTTTAGCAGATGCTCAGTTGTCCAAACAGTGTTGATATCCGCATCCCGCCGACTCCTGCTTGTCAGAACACGCCCACCAGCCTGAACACGAGTCGTCCAGAAACGCGAACGTCCTTCGTCGCGAACCTCGGTATGCGTCAGAGGAGCGACAGGATCGGGCGGTTCGTTCTTGAATTCCACTCCGCGCATGACTATGCGGTCCGTGAACTCAGCAGCCATATCAATCAGCGGACGCCATGAGGGATCGGAATATATATTGTAGGGGTCGGAATCCGAAACGTTCTCCAGCCCGGAGATTTCATAAAAGTTCACAGCCGGACGATCAACCGCCTGGCCTCGCAAAGTCGCCATGAGCCTTTCGCGCCGAGTCATAGGCCCCTTTTTTGCGCCTTGCGCGCAAACTTTGGCAATGGCGGAACATCCAGAGGCTGACCACCGTTGCGAAGCGAGATGGTTGCCTGGTAGCCGGCAGCAACAGCCATTCGCGCGGCTTCCGGCGTAGCCGCCGTCTCGCATCCTGTTCTCGCAAACCTCAGGAATTCCTCGACAATGACCGAATCGGCGCCGCCGTGACCGCTTGCGTCTGTTACGCCGCCGCGGTACACCTCGTCGCCTATCATCTGATAACAATCCGTCCTGCGGTTCCAGACAAAGACTGGACTTTCCGGACCGTCTCCGACATTTTCAATGCGGCCTTCCGTCCCGATGATTGTGTAGTTCCGGCAGGCGTCCGGCGTAAAATGGCACTGCAGGTAGGCGCCCAAAATGCCATTCTCCAGCTCCATAATCATTACGTTCTGATCTTCGACATCAATTACGGGACTGAAGCCAGTTTGTTTGAGAGGCGGCCAGTGTGTGACATTAAACGCGGCATCCCCCCGTTCATTCTTTCCGCGGCGTTTGCATCTGTTGTACACAGTCAAATTCCCGAAAGCAGACACGCGCTTTGACCATGCGCCCGTGAGCCAGTGAATCATGTCTATGTCGTGCGCGCCTTTTTGCAGGAGCAGCCCCGTGGTATTTTTCCGCTCAGAATGCCAGTCCCGAAAATAAGCGTCCCCGCCGTACGAAACGAAATGCCTGCACCATGCAGCCCTGACTTCGCCAATGGCCCCTTTCTGAATCAGTTCTCTCATCTTGCGGAACACGGTCATATACCGCATGTTGTGCCCGACGAAGAGGCGGGCTTTCCTCCTCTTGGCAGCAGCAAGAACTCTGTCGCAGCCTTCAATTGTAATGGTCATGGGTTTTTCGAGATAGACAGCCAGCCCCTTTTCTATCGCGGCTATGGCGTGCTCCTCATGAAGGAAATCAGGGGTGGTCACGAACACGGCATCCAGATCCTTGTCAAGAAGCTCACAATAATCGGTGGTGGTAAAAATCTCTTTCCCGTAGCGCTGACGATTCCACTCAAGCACATTCCGGTCAACATCGCAACAAGCTACAATTCGCGATCCCTTGCCCGGCTTGTGTGCGTGCGCCGCAAGCCCTCCCCTGCCGCCGGATCCAATAACGCCAATTCTCAGGTCTTCCATTCTTGATTTCTCCTCTTTGGCCATGAATCACTCAGACGCAGGCAAAGCCGATGAATGATGTTCGACAATCTTCCATTCGCCATTCGCCTCTCGCCGATAAACAAAAGTGTATCTTGCCCGCACCGTCTTGCCGTCGCTCACAACAAAACTGTAAAGCCCCGAATCAACTGCAATATCACCGAAAATTCGAACGCGACCGCAATCTATTCTCCCGCGCGGTTTCATCTTGAGAAAATCTTCAAAATACCGCCTGCGGTCCTCCTGCGTCAGACAGAGCTTGTCAGAAAAAGTGGGCAGAAGCACCGCATCATCCGCATAACACTCCAAAACTCTCGCTGGATCGCCAGACATAAGACCCTTGTTCCACCTGGTAAAAAGCGACCGGATGCTCGATGTACTCACGTGTTCCCGGCCGACACGCCGTTTTCCAGCAACTGGCTCTCTTCTTCCATAAGACATGCACATCTCCTTGATTTCCATAGAAGACTCTGTTTTTGGCGGACAAACAGCGGACAACGCAACGCAATCTAAGGTTTCCGGCGCGTAGGCGCAAGCGCGTAAGAGTATGGCGGAGAAACTGGATACGCAATATCAAACCTCGTCTATAGGCTTACGGCTTCTCCACGCGCGCCTGCCCGTTTCCGGCACGAGCAGGTCGTCGGACCGGACGGACCGCATTGACTGCACAAAGCCATTAGTGGCACACTGATCTGCGGTGGACCCAAAGGCAAACAACTGTCAACGAAATGACGCGGCATCTAACGATGTTCTGGAAATTCTTCGGCTGGTCCTGCGTGTTCTGGCGCAGCGCAAGCTGGTTGCGTGTCTTCTCCTTTTCATGATGCTTGTGGCGTCCCTCCTGCAGGGGGCAGGCTACGCGGCGATCATGCCTCTGCTTAATCTTATGACCGGCGTCCCGCCGTCCGCAGCCCCGGCAGGACCGCAAGCCATCTTCCAGCGTTGGCTCAGTATATTCCCCGACCAACAACGGCCAATCGCCGCCGCTCTCACACTGGTCGGGCTCAGCATGGCCTCGGGCGCAGGCAGGATCATCTCACAATATTTCTCAATAAGATTCTCAATGAGTCTCAAGAGCATGTGGATGAAAACCCTCATGCGGCGGCTGCTGGAAGGAAAATACGAGAAAACATTTCACAAGAGAGAAGGCGGCTACATTAACACGATAATTCACGAACCGTCATGGGCGGCTTCGGCAATCCTCAGCGCCCTTGAAATGACGCTGCAGACAGTGTGCGCGCTGGCGCTCTTCTTCCTGCTGCTGTGGACCAATTGGTCCGCCACTATAACAAGCGTCATCGTTCTCGGCGGAGTGTTGTTCGCAATCCAAAAGGTATTCATCGGTCCGGCCATCCGCGCAGGCAACAAAAGGCTCGCCTTATCCACACAGATCACGAGCGAGGCAGCGCAAAATCTGGGGGGCTTGCGCGTAATAAAGGCGTTCTCCCTTGAGAAACTCCGCCTTCAGCAGTTCGCCGAAAAAACCAAGAAAATGATCCGATCAATGGCGGTTGTCCTCGTACTGCGCCATTCCTACAGGCCCCTGCTCGAAACTATTGCCGTAGTGTGCGTGGCCGGAGCGGCGGCAGTTGGCTGCCTTATGGCAGGCGACCGCGCAGCAGCTTTCTTCCCCCGGCTGGGGTTCTTCGCGGTTGTCGCAATGCGCCTCCTCGCCCATGCGTCGGAGATGATGACTTCTCTCACTACCATGGTCAATCTGTCCCCATCGCTGAAGCTGATTGAAAGGGAGATCAGCGAGCAGGAATCGCAAGAAGACCTGGACAGCGGTCAGCCCTTCAATCGCCTGGATGGAGATATAGTATTCGAAGACGTGACATTCTCGCACGAGCAGGACAAACCGCTCTTCGAGAATTTAAATCTTGTTATCCGCCATCTAAAAACTACGGTTCTTGTCGGCCCATCCGGAGGTGGCAAGAGCACCATCGCCGACCTCTTGCTGGGACTGTATCGTCCCTCAAAGGGGAGAATACTTGTCGGGCCAGCAGGAGTTGACATTTCAACCATCAGGCTTAGAGACTGGAGAAGACGCATTGGATTCGTTACACAGGAGTGTTTCCTTTTTAATATGACAGTTGGCGAAAATCTAAGGCTGGCCAATCAAGAGGCATCAGAAGCGCAGTTGAAAAATGCGGTCGTCATGGCCAACGCTGCCGACTTCCTCGGCGAATGTCCTGCATGCTTCGATGCTGATGTCGGCGAGAGAGGAGAGAGGCTCTCGGCAGGCCAGCGACAAAGGCTCACAATTGCCCGCGCATTGGTGCGGGATCCTGATATCCTCATCCTTGACGAGGCCACCAGCGCCCTTGACACAGTTTCTGAAAACCTGATCCACGAAACCCTTCAGCGTTTGAGAGGGAAAAAAACCATCCTCATCATCGCCCACAGCCTGGCGACCGCCCGTGAAGCTGACCATATCTACGTCCTCGACAAGGGTCGGATCGTGCAAGAGGGAACCTATAACGAACTGATGGAGAAACAAGGCCTTTTCAGAACACTAGTGAGCACGGGAGAAAAATGAGCCGGCTGATCCGGAACTTTCCGGACACCGGCAAAACAGGTGAGGTGAAAAATGCCACGTTCACTGAAGCATACAATACAAGCCGCGTGGAGGGCTGTCACAGCCATTGTTGCAATCATCATCTCCGATCATTCAGCAGCCCAGCCACCTGCCCGACAGGTCCCGGCCGATGGCAAAATCGTTCTCACAGACTACGGCATCCGCGATTGGGGGCCAGAGCCGATCTCGTATAAACTCGACGCCAAAGCCTTCCCGACAACCAAGCTCGCTCTTACAAGCCATGATGGGAACACAGTCCCGTTCCAAATTGAAAACGGCGTTCTCACTTTTGTGGCAGCGCTGCCCAAAGGCGCTTCCGTGACATATTCGTTGGCGAAAAGCGACAAAGATCACAGTTCGGAGAACAGCACCATCAAGATTTCCGAGAAAAGCAAAGAGTTGGAAATCGGCAACGAGTTCATCTCTGTGCTTGTGCCAAAGCCGGGAGATATAAATCTCCCTCAAGCCCGGCCGGCTGCGGAGGTTGAGGGTCCCCTCAAGGGATGGAAACCGAAAGGATTCGATAAATGGATCGGCGCAACCAGATTCGTGACAGACCGCCGTATTTCCACCGCTGCATTTCGGCTAAGTCGTCGTGGGCCGGCGGTATGCGAATACGAGGCAAGATATTCCTTTTCGCCCCGAGGCAAATATGTCTGGCGCCTGCAGATTGCAGGCGGAATGCCGATCATAAGGATAGTCGAGGAGTTTGATGCAGGGGAAATAACAGATGGCAAAGACTTCCTGGTTGTTGAACTTCATAAGGGATGGACGCCTCAGAACATTTTGTGGATCGGCCAACAGCCCGAAGGACAAAATATACCCACGGGCGCAGGGAATTCATTTGCGCAATATCTCGAACAGAAACGCGTTGCGCAACCCGTAGATGCGCCGGTTGGCGGAACCGGTCAGGCGCCAGCGCCAGCGCCTCCTGAGAAAGGATTATTCCTGCTTGATAGAACCGTTCCTGCGGGCAAATGGGGCGGGTATGTCGGCGGAGCCCAAATATGGGACGGCGATCCTAATAATCCTCTCTCCGGGCCAAACCTTGCATTCGTGCCGCTTTTCGTCGGCTCGTGGCGAAGGACAATGGCCATAAACGCTTGGCACAAGGACGGCACCGGCATTGTTTTGGCGCTTCCAATAAGCGTGAGGCGCATACGCTGGTCGTTGGACATCGCAGACGATTTTTCGCCGTTCTCCACACACGAGCACGATCCCGACCTTCCCGAAACCTATGGAAGACGTGTGTGGGGTCTCTATGTGGGCGATCGTGTACAGGAGGCGCAGGCCAGGTTCGGCTATATCGGTCTGGACAGATACAAGGATTGGATCGTTGATCTTCCCGATCCGCCCAAGGATAAAGCACCGCCCAGACCCTTCTATCCTCCCGCGCTCATCGAGGCGATCAAGCCGCGTCTTGCCGAGCATCCAGACGCCTGGGCGCTTAGTCAATGGTACCTTTTCAGCGGCAATGTCGAACATGCCGTCAAGAACGCGCTAAAGGTCATCAACGGCCTCAAAAATCCCTACGGCGAGAACAGCTTCTACGTCACCGGTCTCACTCATTACAGACAATCGCAATTCAGAGTGGACACAATGCTGGCCGAGGATGCTCTAGCATGTCCGGACCTTCCAGATGATCTCCGCCGCGAACTGCGGCGGTGGCTTGCGCTGTATGCGAACCTGAACAGTGAGCCGGACTTCAACCCGCGTGGTGCTGGAGTGCATCTGGGCAACAACAATATGTCGTTCAACAGAAGTTTCGCGCTGACCTATTACGCGTCACTGCTGCCCGATCATCCCCGCTATGAAGAATGGATGGAAGGACTCACGCGCCATTTTCTCTTCAAAATCGCGACCCAGACCGCAGTGGACGGGCCCTTCATCGAATGCCCGACTTACCAACTCTATAGTCCGGCCCGAACGTTAAACGTGACGCTCAATGCTCTGCGCAATCTCGGCCGCATTGACGCCGCAACAGCCGCATATCACGAGAGAACACTATGGTATCTTGCAAATCTGACCATGCCCGATCCCCGCTACGACAACAGGCGCATCATTCCCGGCATGGGAAACTCAGCCAACCGGCTTGAAAGCATCTTCGGCGTGAGCATGACAGCAACCACGGATGCCCAATATGCCGGTTTCCTCCGATTCGTACACGGGCTCACCAAAGGCCACGGGCTCATGCCGCCTGCCTACAAAGGGTTTTGGGCGCATGCGGATGAAGCCGAGCCGTATGTTGCCTGGTACAGGCCTGATATCCCGGCGAAACCTGCGACGCTCAGCACCACCATCATGCCCACTTACGGCGTGGTATTCCGGTCCCGCTTCAACTCGCCGGACGAAGTCGCCATGCTGTTTCGTGCAGGGATGAACTGGTCGCACTGGGACACTGATTCTCTAAACGTTATTCTCTACGGACTTGGTGCTCCTCTTTCGCCCGGCACAGGCTACCAGTATTTAGGCAATCCTGCTCCACAGCAGGATAATGGCATTTATCATAATCGCGTAAAGGTGGGAGCAAGGGATCTTCAGGAGGTTTTCGGCCGTGTGGATGACGCCGTTGTGGATTACGAGTTTTCTGACGGAGCAGACTACGCCGTGGCCGAGAGATTCTATCCGTCGCAATTGTTCAAGGATGGCAAAGGCGCTATGTGCTGGCGTCGGCACGTAATGTTCGTGAAAACCCCTGATCCTCAAGGACGCGATTATTTTGTCATTCGTGACACATTCCCCGGAGGAGAACAGCGGCACAAATGGTGGAACTGGCTAAATCTCGACACGGCTGATCTTATCAGTGTTGATGAAAAGCCTTTTGACGCAGCAGCAGTTCCTGTGAATAAGGCTGTTCCCGAGGATCAGTTTCCCCGTCAAACCGGCCGGACAATCGAAATGAAAACCAAGTACGGCGCTTCAACGTGGTTTTGGTTCTCCCGGCCAGTCGAAGTTCGAATCCGAATGACCTTCGACTATCCGCGACAGGACGGCGTTGGGGGCACAGAAACCAAGACCATCGTTGAAATTCCGGCCGCTGCCGACGAAGATTTTTTCTGTGTAGTGTGGCCTAAGAAAGATGGAGAAGCCCTCCCCCAGTGCGAGCCGATCTCGCCAGATGGAATCAAGGTATCCAAAAGCGGCACTTCAGATTACGTGTTCGCTTCCGATAAAGTCATCAGTTATAATGCCAATGCGATTCGATTCGAGGGGAATGCGGGAGTCGTGCGCAATGCAGGGGGTAAAGCGGCTGTGCTGCTGACGGTCAAACCAAAAGAGCGCAGGACGCTCGATCTAGGACGCGGCGTGAAGATCACCGGCGAAATGCCTTTTTCCGCAAATCTGGAAGGCGACAGCATCAGGATCTCAACCGAGGGCAGAACAAGGGTGCTTCACATGACCCAACCGGAATGGATGCTTAGACCTCAGCTCTGGATTGACGGAACTGAATGGATGGCATGCTGGACAGACTATCCTGCCAGCGGGTGGGGAACATACGACAACACGTGGCTTATCGGTATCACGATTCCAGAAGGCAAACACACTTTGGCAGTAAAAAACATGCAATATCCCAAACCCTGGCCATGTGTTTTCAGATGTGACATCGGTCAATGACATGGGTCCTGGTTTTCTGGCACATCAACACATGATAGGAGCTGGCCGAGATAAAAATGAAAAAGCCCATGAGTTCCAAAGAGCGGGTGTTGACGGCCATCGCGCACCAAGAACCCGACAGGGTTCCAGTCAACTACTACGGCAATGAAGGAATCAATAGACGGCTTCGAGAGTGGTTCGGCGGCAGAGATATCCTGGAGGCACTTGAAGTGGATTTCAGGCATGTCGGTGCACCGTATGTGGGGCCCAAACTTCATCCGGATCCAGGCAATGGAGTCTTATGCGACGAATGGGGGATCCGACGCAGATGGGTCGAACATCCTGCCGGAGGATACTGGGACTACTGCGAATGGCCTCTTGCAACCGCTTCCATTGAAGAAATAGAGAGATGGCCCCTCCCAAATCCGGATCACTATGATTACTCTGCCATACCCGTCGCATGCGAGAGGTCTCGCGATTACTGCATCGTGGCAGGAGGCGCCGGATGGCCCGACATAATCAACGGATGCGGAATGCTGCGCACAATGGAGCAGATTCTCGTTGATCTTGCCCTGGACGACGAGCCCGGCCTCCGACTGGTCGAGCGACGCGCTTCCATCTTGCTGGCAATCGCGGAAAGGACTCTCGAAGCCGGCAAGGGAAAGATAGACCTTCTTGCGCTCGGCGAGGACCTGGGCACCCAGCGTGGTCAGACAATAAGCCTCGAGCTTTTCCGAAAACATATTCGGCCACGTATTCAGCGCTTCGCTGATTTGGCAAAAGCTTATAACATCCCCTGCATGATCCATTCATGCGGATCGAGCAGCTGGGCGTTCGACGATTTTATAGAAATGGGTATTCAAGCAGTGGAAACGCTCCAGCCCGAGGCCGCAGACATGGAACCGGCATATCTGAA
>CALETX010000443.1 GCA_937920455.1 uncultured bacterium | reverse complement strand
GGGGGCATCGCCCATCTTAAGGAGGATGTGTCATATCAGGGTGGTGCTTACAGACGAACCGCTATGAGCGGGAGAGGCTTATGGCGGAGGAGGATATAGACGTTGGGTCAGAAGGTTAATCCAATAGGAATGCGGGTGACGGTCAACAAGGATTGGCGATCGCGGTGGTTTTGCGCGAAGAAGGGTTTTGGCCAGATGTTGATCGAGGACATAAAGATTCGGGATTTTGTTAAAAAGCGGCTTGAGCATGCCGCGGTGGCGGATGTGGTGATTGAGCGTTATGCAAATCGTGTGAGGGTCAACATTCACAGCGCGCGTCCTGGCATAGTAATTGGAAGGAAGGGCGCCGATATTGATGGAATACGGAGCGAGCTGGCAAAGATGACCGGCAAGGAGATTTACATTGAAATTCACGAGGTAAAGAATCCTGACACAAATGCGCAGCTTGTTGCGGAGGGAATTGCGACGCAGCTTGTTAGACGGGTGTCGTTTCGGCGAGCTATGAAGCGGGCGATAAAGCTTGCGATGGACATGGGTGTTGAAGGCATCAGGGTCAGAGTGAGCGGCCGTCTTGGCGGGGCAGAGCTTGCGAGGAGTGAGTGGTATCATGAAGGAAGGCTTCCGCTTCAAACACTACGCAGCAATATTGATTATGGGTTTGCTGAGGCGCGAACGACAGCCGGATTGATCGGCGTGAAGGTTTGGATTTGCAAGAAGGCCGAAGATGCTGTCTCGCGGCGGGGGTGACAAGAAATGCCATTGATGCCGAAGAGGGTGAAGTATCGCAAGCAGCAGCGTGGCAGCATGGCTGGCACGGCTCAGGCTGGGACAGGCCTGGCTTTTGGGGAATACGGTTTGCAGGCTCTGACGCGGGGGTGGTTGACGAGCAGGGAGATAGAGGCGTGTCGGGTTAGCATTAATCGGCACATGAAGAGGAAGGGAAAGCTTTGGATCAGAATTTTCCCTGACAAGCCGATCACCAAGAAGCCGATTGAAACCCGAATGGGAAAGGGCAAGGGGAACCCCGAAATGTGGGTGGCCGTTGTGAGGCCGGGACGGGTTCTTTTTGAAATAAGCGGAGTTTCAGAGAGCGTGGCGCGGGAGGCTCTGAGAATGGCTGACACGAAGATTCATGTCAGGACGAGGTTTCTGACTAGACACGGTTAGCTTTGGGGCATTCGGCTATGAAGGCGGCGAAATTGAGGGAACAGACGACGGAGGAACTGACGCAGGCGGCTCGTGATCTGGCTAATGGGATAGCATCTTTGAAGATAAAGCGGGGTATTGGAGAGAAACCGGCGTCTGCAAGGGGAATTCGCAACATGAGGCGGGATCTGGCGCGTATTAAAACGATTCTCTCGGAACGACGGCGGCGGGAGGCTTCTGGAAATGGTTGACACAGCATTTGCGCAGAGGGGACATCGTAAGGAGAAACATGGCATTGTCGTCAGCAAGAGCGGCAACAAGACCGTGGTGGTGCAGGTGGAACGTTTGAGGAGGCATCCGGTTTACGGGAAAGTGGTGAGGGTGTTGAGGAAGTTTCATGCGCACGACGAGGAGAACGCGGCAAAAGTTGGCGACAGAGTTCGGATATTGGAGTGTCGGCCGTTGAGTCGGATGAAGCGATGGAGGGTTGTTGCGGTTCTGAAGAATGGGCAGGCCGCGGAGGCGGCAGGTGAATCATGATCAGAGAGCAGACAGATCTGGTTGTGGCGGACAACACCGGGGCGAGGCGGGCTCGATGTTTCCGGATTCTGGGACAGCGCAAGCGGTATGCCTGTGTTGGAGACGTGATACGTGTTTCGGTGAAGGACGCGCAGCCTGAGGGAATGGTGAAGAAAGGCGAGGTGAAGTGGGCTCTTGTCGTGAGAACAAAGCATCCCATTCGCCGTGCGGACGGCAGTTATGTGCGCTTTGATAACAATGCTGTAGTTTTGATTGATCAGGGCAAGAATCCCATCGGCACTCGTATCATGGGGCCTGTGGCCAGGGAGCTGAGGGAGAAAAACCATATGAAGGTTATTTCTCTGGCTCCTGAGGTATTGTAGGCGGGAGGGCATTACTTCGTGAGTTTGCAGAGGATACGACGGGGCGACGTTGTTATTGTGATATCAGGCGCTCATGCCGGCAAGCAGGGTAAGGTGCTTCAGGTTGTCCCTTCGCGAGGCAAGGTCCTGGTTGAGGGAGTTAACATGGTAAAGAAGCATTTGCGGAGGACCCAGGACAATCCGCAGGGCGGAATAGCTGAAAAAGAGGCTTATTTGCCGGTTTCCAAGGTGATGCTGTATTGTCCGCAGTGCAAGAAAGGTGTCAAGGTACGGCCGGCAAGCCGAGGAGATAAGGCGGTTAGACAGTGCAAGAAGTGCGGGCACGTGTTCGAGGGGTGATAGGACGATGTCGAGACTGAAGGAAAAATACAACAACGAGGTGGCGCCACGCTTGATGAAGGAACTTGGCATCACTAATCGGCTGCGTGTTCCTCGGCTGGTGAAGATAGTGGTGAACATGGGTTTTAGTGTTGAAGAAAAGGACTCGATGAAGGGGCATATTGAGGAGCTTGCCAGGATCACCGGTCAGAAGCCGATAGTTACGAAGGCGCGCAAGAGCGTTTCAAACTTTAAGCTGAGGGCTGGCATGCCTATCGGGGCGAAGGTTACACTCAGGGGCGAGCGTATGTATGAATTTCTGGACAGGCTCATAAGTGCGGCGCTTCCGAGGATAAGGGACTTCAGGGGGTTGCCGCGCAGTTCGTTTGATGGAGGGGGCAATTATTCGCTCGGTTTGCGTGAACAGACCATTTTTCCGGAGATTGATCCTAACAACGTCACATCAGTTCAGGGTATGGACGTGACGATAGTGACCACGGCGCGGAGCGATGAGGAGACATTCGCGTTGCTTAAGAATCTAGGGCTGCCTTTTGCGGCGAAGTAGGAAAGGGGCGGTGGTAGGTGGCAAAGAAGTCACAGATTGCGGAAGCGAGACGCGAGCCCAAGTTCAAAACCAGAAGATACAACAGGTGTCATAGATGCGGGCGTCGTCGGGCGTTTATGCGGAAGTTTAATTTGTGTCGCATCTGCTTCAGAGAGTTGGCCTCAGCGGGGATGATCCCGGGCGTGGTCAAGGCAAGTTGGTAATTTGGGAGACGTCATGAGCTGGTCTGATCCGATTGCTGATATGCTTGTGAGGATAAGAAATGGCCAGAGGGCGCGGCTGTTAAAGGTTGATGTGCCGTACTCGCGTTTGAAGGAGGATATTGTAAGAATCCTGAAGCGCGAGGGGTATATAGCCGACTATTCCACTGAAGGTGGTGGCGCTCGCAGGACTATTACTCTGTATCTCAAGTACGATGGGCGGCAGCCAGTTATAAAAGGCATTCGACGAGTAAGCAGACCGGGAAGGCGGGTATATGCGGCGCGCGATTCAATGCCGCGCGTGTTGAACGGGATGGGGGTGGCGATATTGAGCACCTCTCATGGGGTGTTGACTGATGCTGATGCGGTCGCCAGGGGGATAGGTGGAGAAGTAATCTGCACAGTATGGTGAGGAGAGTGAGCGATGTCGCGGATTGGTAAAAGGCCGATTGACATACCAAGCGGCGTAACGATTGCTGCGGACAATTCCAAGCTTACGGTAAAGGGACCCAAAGGGGAGTCGAGTCTCAATATTCCATCCGTGGTCAAGGTGGAGACAGACGGGAAGCAGGCGCGCGTGAGCCGGACTGACGATTCGCCGTTGGCGCGATCTTGTCATGGGACGATTCACAGACTCGTGTGCAACATGATTGAGGGCGTGACGAAGGGTTATGTCAAGGAGCTGGAGATACAGGGCGTTGGCTTCAAGGCCGCGGTGCAGGGGCGCAAGCTGGTGATGACTCTGGGTTTTTCGAGCCCGCTTGAGTTTGAAGCGCCGGAAGGCATCCAGTTGAAGGTGGATGGGGGGAACATTGTTGTTGTGAGCGGAATAGACAAGCAGAAAGTTGGCGACACTGCGGCGCGCATCAGGGGCTTTTGCCCTGCCGAGCCCTACAAGGGCAAAGGCATTAGGTACAAGGGCGAGCATGTGAGGCGCAAGGTTGGCAAGAGTGTGGCATAAAGAGGGTGCGCAGGGATGAGCGGGATGAAGAACAGGAAAGATGCGAGGGAGAGGCGGCATCGGCGCGTGAGGATGAAGGTGCGTGGTACTGCAGAGCGTCCGCGTATGGCGATTTGCATAACCGGCAGGCATCAATATGTTCAGTTCATTGATGATGATGCCGGCAGGACTCTGGCGAGCGCGTCCACTCTCGGATGGGGTATAAAGAACAACAAGATCACCGCGGCGGATCTTGGCAAGAAGGCTGCCGAAGCGGCTCGTGCGGCGGGGATTCGCGAGGTTGTTGTTGACCGTGGGGGTTTTCGTTTTCATGGCAGAGTGAAGGCCGTGGTTGAGAGCGCATTTGCGGCGGGATTGGTTGCAGGGGCGAGGAAGGAAACATGAGCGCGGACGAAGTGGCATCGCAGGATGGGTTGGAGGAACGTGTTGTATTTGTGAACCGCTGCGCGAAGGTGGTGAAGGGCGGGCGCAGGTTCAGTTTCAGCGCTGTTGTTGTTGTCGGGAATCAGAACGGGATGGTGGGGTTTGGGTTTGGGAAGGCCAACGAAGTTCCCGAAGCCATACGCAAGGGGACTGAACTGGCGCGGAGGTCGCTGTTTAATGTGACGCTCAAAGGCAGCACGATTCCGCATGAGGTGGCAGGGAAATTTGGCGGTGGCCAGGTTATTCTCAAGCCGGCATCACCTGGGACTGGTATCATCGCGGGTGGCGGGATGAGGCCTGTTTTGGAAATGGCTGGTGTCAAGGATGTGCTTGCCAAGTCTCTGGGAAGCGGGAATCGGCTGAACATGGTCAGGGCCACCATTGAGGCGCTGCGTCAGTTGCGTTCGCAGGAAGAGATTGAACGGGCGCGAGGAACGGGTCATCGGAAGGGTTGATGGCGATGAATCTGCATACGTTGAGAAACACACCGGGTTCGGTGCATCGCAGGGTGCGTGTCGGGCGTGGGCGGGCAGCGGGACGTGGCAAGACATGCGGGCGCGGGATTAAGGGTCAGATGTCCAGGAAAGGGCACAAGCACAAGGAAGGTTTTGAGGGTGGGCAGATGAGACTTGTGCGGCGGATTCCGAAGCGCGGTTTCAAGAATCCTACGCGTCGCGTGTTTTGCGTGGTAGCGGTTGGAGATTTGAAGAGGTTTGAGCCGGGGACGGTTGTGACTGCTGAGCTTCTGAGGTCTGCAGGGGTTGTCAGACAAGTCGGCATGCCCGTCAAGCTGCTTGGCAAGGGTGATATCGACAGGAAACTTGAGGTTCGATTGCAAGCCTTTAGTTCATCTGCAAAGGCCAAGATAGAAGCCGCAGGCGGCGTCTGCAAAATTGTTGAGGACTGATGCTTTCGGCGTTTGCCAATTGCCTTAAAATACCGGAGTTGAGGCAGCGTATACTTTTTACGCTGGCGCTTATTGTTGTGTGTCGTCTTGTTGCAGTAGTGCCGACGCCAGGGATAGATGCTGCCGCTCTTCAGGCGGTGATACAGGAAATAGAGAGCAAGGTTCAGGGGGGATTTTTGAGTTGGGTTGATCTTTTTAGTGGTGGGGCGCTGGGGAATTGCGCGGTGGGAGCGCTAAGCATCTGGCCGTACATAAGCGCTTCGATCATTCTTCAGATGATGACGGCTCTGGTTCCGGCGCTCGAGAAGCTGGCCAGAGAGGGCGAGCCAGGTCGGCAAAAACTGAATCAGTATACCAGATATTTCACGTTGGTTATATGTATGGTTCAGGGTTACTTCCTTGCTGTGAGCCTTGAGCATCCGGGCGCTCTTGGCATTCACAGGGATATCGTTCTGCACAAGGGACTGGGTTTCCGGCTGATGACGATGGTGACGACGACTACTGGAACGATGCTTCTCATGTGGCTGGGCGAGCAGATAACCGAGCGGGGCATAGGAAACGGGATCTCGATTGTAATAACTGTAAACATTGTGAGCCGGGTGCCGAGCTCGCTCTGGGCGGCTAGAAACATGTTCACGAGGGATCCGGTGAGCGGAGTTGCGCAGTTTACGGTGTTTCATCTGGTGGGTTTGATAGCGTTGATTCTGCTTGTGGTGGCGGGGACTATTGCGCTCACTGTTGGGCAGAGGAAGATTCCGATTCATACCGCAAAGCGCGTGGTGGGCAACAAGGTATACGGCGGCCAGAACATCTACATGCCATTGCGAGTGAATTATTCAGGCGTGATGCCGATCATTTTCGCGAGCGCGCTGCTTGCTTTTCCGCCGGCCATTCTTCGGAGGCTTCCTGGTTTTTTCAAAACCATTGGAATGGCGTTTGCGATAGGAGAGCCTTTGTACAACGTGGCATATGCCGCGCTGATACTTTTCTTCTCGTATTTCTGGGTTGCGACGCAGTTCAACCCGCTGCAGATAGCTGACGATCTGAAGAAGAACGGCGGGTACATACCAGGCGTCCGCCCGGGACGGCCCACGGCGGAATTTTTGGACAGGACGATGACGAGGATTACCCTTGTGGGAGCGATTTTGCTCACTGTTATAGCGATTATTCCGACGATCATGACCACGCAGTTTCGGATTCCGTGGCTGGTGGCTTCTTTTTTTGGCGGGACGAGTCTTTTGATAGTGGTTGGAGTGGCGCTGGATACATTGAGGCAGGTTGAGTCGCATCTGCTGATGAGGCATTACGACGGTTTCCTGCGCAAGGGCAAGTTGAGGGGTCGTCGGTAATGGATCTTCAGAACAAGTCAAGGGAGTAAGGATTGTGAAGGCGTTCATATTGCTTGGTGCGCCCGGATCCGGCAAGGGCACGATAGCTGAGCGCATCAGGGATGCAGCTGGATTGACGCATCTTGCGACGGGCGACATGCTGCGGGCTGCGGTCAAGAATGGCGAACCATTGGGTCGGGAGGCCGAGGGCTACATGAAACGCGGCGTTCTTGTGCCTGATGAACTGATAATCAAGATTGTTGATACGCGGCTTGAAGAAGGGGGCGCCGGCGCATCTTATCTGTTCGATGGTTTTCCAAGGACACTTGCGCAGGCGGACATGCTTGACGCGGCTCTTGCAAGGCGCGGGGCGCGAATCTCCGGAGTGTTCCTGCTGACAGCTCCCAAAGAGGTTATTCTTGACAGATTAACGGGACGGCGAACATGTCGGCAATGTGGAGCCGTATATCATGTAAAGAACATTCCGCCGAAGAAGGAGGGGGTGTGCGATCTTTGCGGCGGCGAATTGTATCAGCGAGCGGACGACAAGGAGGAGACTATTCTGAGGCGGCTTGGTGTATACGAGAACGAGACGGCTCCGTTGATTTCGCGTTACGAACAGAAGGGTTTGCTTGTGCGTGTGCAGTCCGATCGTAACGCGGACGAGGTGGCCGGGGAGATGCTACGGTTGATCAGGCGCGCGTCGCAAGACGCGGAGTAGCGATGATAATTGTCAAGACCGCCGTGGATTTGGAGGGGATGCGGGCCAGCGGATATGTGGCGGCTCGTGTGAGGGATGCGGTGGCAAGCAGCGTGATGCCCGGGGTGACGACTGAAGAACTTGCTGAATATGCCGCTGAAATGATCAAGGGATTTGGCGCGGAGAGCGCGTTTCTCGGCTATAAAGGTTATCCGAGCCCGATATGTGTTTCTGTGAATGAGGGAGTGGTTCACGGGATACCGGGCAGGAGGCGTATTGAAGTTGGTGACGTGGTGAGCATAGACGTTGGGATTCGCCACTGCGGATATGTGGGAGACACTGCGACGACGGTTATGGTGAGTGTTCGGGACGCTAGAGTTGCCGAGCTTGTGAAAACGACAGAGAGATGTTTGTGGGCGGCGATCGAACAAGCGCGAGAGGGGCGCAGGCTCTCTGATATTTCTCATGCGATCCAGAGCACTGCTGAGGCAGGAGGGTTTTCGGTCGTGCGTGAATTTGTGGGGCACGGAATCGGACGAGAGATGCACGAGGATCCTCAGGTTCCGAATTTCGGGAGACCGGGCTGTGGACCGGTGCTTGTAGCGGGGATGACATTTGCAATAGAGCCGATGGTTAATATGGGTGGACCGGAGGTTGAAGTATTGGGGGATGGATGGACGGTTGTAACGAAGGACAGGAAATATTCGGCTCACTTTGAGCATACGGTTGCGGTTGGGAAGGATAGGGCGGAAGTTTTGACTTTGTAGGGATTGGCAAGTTGAGAAAGTGATGGACAAGTGAGAGCGAGTAACATAGATTAACAAATTCGTTTGCGCACGGGGGTAGTAAAGGTGAAAGTTCGCAGCTCTGTCAGACGAATATGTGAGAGATGCAAGGTTGTTGTCCGCAAGAAGGTGGTGCGCGTGATTTGCACGAACCCGCGGCACAAACAGCGTCAGGGGTAGGGGGGGCATTATGCCGCGCATTCTCGGTGTTGATATCCCTGGGAAGAAGAGAATCGAATATGCTCTGCGCTATATTTATGGCATAGGGCTTACGAAGGCACAGGTCCTGGTGAGAGAGGCGAGGATTGATCCTGCAAAGAAGGCGGACGATCTGACACCGGAGGAACTGAGGATTCTCACGGACCTCATTCAGAAGAAGTGCCGGGTGGAAGGCGACCTGAGGCGCGAGGTTTCCCAAAACATTCGGAGACTGATCAGCATTGGTTGTTACAGAGGACTGAGGCACAGGAAAGGATTGCCGGTGAGAGGCCAGAGGACCAGCACGAATGCAAGGACGCGAAAAGGTCCCAGGAAGACTGTTGGAGTGGTTAGAAGCAAGGAGGTCAGGAAAGAGTTGCGCTCTGAGAAAGAGTGAGTGTGCGAGCGGGGGCGATTGACATGCCAGATGATGTAAAAGAAAATGCTGTGAAGGAGCAGGCGGAGCCGAAGCCGCCCGAAGGTGAGGCCGCTGCGCGGCAGGCTGATGCGGATGCCGCCGGCGGAGAGGCGGAAGGGGCGCAGGCGCCTGCCAAGCGCGCCAAGTCGCGCGGGAGGGCGGTGCCGGTCGGGATTGCGCATATCAAGGCGACGTTCAACAACACAATTGTTTCGATAACGGACCCTAAGGGGAACGTGATTGCGTGGAGCAGTTGCGGCAGGGCGGGATTTAAGGGGTCAAGGAAGAGCACGGCATTTGCGGCGACGGTTGTGGGACAGGAGGCAGCCAAACAGGCGCTATCGAGAGGAATGCATGAGGTTGAGGTGCAGGTTCAGGGGGCCGGAGCCGGGCGGGAGTCGGCGATCAGAGCGCTTCAGGCGGCAGGCTTGAACATTACAGTAATTCGCGATGAGACCCCTGTTCCGCACAATGGGTGTCGTCCTCGCAAGCGGAGGAGGGTCTGATGGGCCGTTATACTGGACCTACGTGTCGGATGTGTCGGCGGGAGGGAATGAAGCTGTTTCTCAAGGGTGCGCGTTGTTATATGGCGAAGTGTCCGATTGATACCGGGCGTCCGGCTCCGGGAATGCATGGAGCGCACAGGGGGAGAAAGCTTTCCGACTATGGTTTGCAGTTGCGAGAGAAGCAGAGGCTCAGGCGTCAGTACGGAATGCAGGAGGGGCAGTTTAGAATATTTTTCCATCGAGCGTTGAGAAAGAAGGGCGTGACTGGGGAGATGCTTCTACAGCAGTTGGAGTCCCGGCTTGACACAGTTGTCCGGAGGCTTGGTTTTGCGCCTTCGCAGCGAGCGGCGAGGCAATTTGTCCGTCACGGGCATGTGCTGGTCAATGGCGTCAAGGCGACTATTCCCTCGATGCTTGTGAAACCGGGGTCGGTCATAAAGGTGAAGGATTCGTCAAGGAGCAGGGCGCGAGCTGCCGCGAGTCTGGAGGCGGCGGCGGGGCGTGGTGTTCCTTCGTGGCTGTCGCTGGATGCGAAGAATTTTGCAGGGGAGTTTCTTAGGGTGCCGACGCGCGATGAGATCGCGCCGGCGGTGAATGAACGTCTGGTGGTGGAGTTGTATTCCAAGTAGGAACAGCCGGCTCAAGGACTTGGCGCCGGCGTTTTACTTATTATACGGAGGGGCGTAGAGATGCCAATACGGCTCAGCAGATTCGAGATGCCGAAGCGTGTGGTGAAGGAAGATTCAGGATCAAGTTCTTTCTACGCGAAGTTTGTGGCCGAACCGTTTGAGGCCGGCTATGGCAGGACGCTCGGCAATGCTCTTCGGAGGGTGCTGCTTTCTTCGATCGAGGGCGCGGCCATAACTTCGGTGAAGATTGAGGGCGCGCCGCATGAGTTCTGTTCGCTTCCAGGCGTTGTTGAGGATGTGACAGACATTATTCTGAATCTTAAGAAGGTGGTGCTGAAGACATACTCGAGGGATACGATCGAAATCACGCTGAAGGCAAAGGGCCCTTGCGAGGTAACAGCCGAGCAGATTGCGGCTCAGAATGCTGTTGAGGTGTTGAATCCTGAGTGCCATATAGCAACGCTTGCCGAGGACGGAAAACTGGATATGACGCTTGAGGTGCGGACGGGACGTGGGTTCTGTCCTGCTGAGTGGAACAAGAAACCGGACGACGAAATTGGACGCATTCCAATGGACGCGGTTTTTTCGCCTGTGAGGCGTGTCAACTTTGACACTGCATACACGCGGGTAGGGCAAAGAACAGACTACGACAAACTCATTTTGGAGATATGGACTGACGGCCGCGTCACGCCCGAAAAAGCTCTTACGATGGCGGCGGCTATTCTTAGACATCATCTTGATGTGTTCATCAGTTACGACGAAGACATTGTTGAGTTCGAGGAGGCGGAGAGACAGATAGATGAGGAGCGGGAGAAGCTTCGGAAGCTGCTCAACATGAGCGTTAATGAGATAGAGCTGAGCGTGAGGGCCGCGAACTGTCTGAATAACGCCAACATTACGACTGTGGGCGAATTGGCGCAAAAGACGGAGGCCGAGATGCTCAAGTACAGGAACTTTGGAAAGAAATCGCTGAACGAGATCAAGACCAAACTGGCGGCTCTTGGGCTGACGCTGGGGATGAAGTTTGACCCGTCGCTTCTGGAGTCGAAGGGCAGGGAGAAGCAGGAATAGGAGAAGAGGTTTTCCGAATGCGCCACAGGAAGAGAGTTTTGAAGCTTGGGAGGAAGTCGGCCCATCTGGATCAGATGCTGGCGGCTCTGGTGGGTGCTCTTATAGAGCGCAAGCAGATCCGCACGACGCTTGCGAAGGCCAGATTGGCGCGGCCGTTGGCCGAGAAGATGGTGACTCTGGGCAAGGATGGAACCTTGGCTGCGCGACGGAGGGCCCTCGCAGTGCTGCGCAGGGAGGCGTTTGTGACGAAGCTTTTTGACGAGATTGTCCCGCAACTCAAGGAACGGAGAGGCGGGTACACGCGCATTTTGAAGCTGGCGCGGCGTGCATCCGACGGCGCTGAGACCGCTATTCTGGAGTGGGTTGATATCAAGCCGCCAGAACGGAAAAAGCCGAAGGCAGAGAAGGCAGCGGTCAGTTCTTCAGGGAGTTGAGGTTCTTCACCGCTTGCAGCATCAGCGGGTATTGCGCGTGATGTTGCGAATGCAGCATTTCTTTTATACCTATGGTATGATGCGAGTATCCGGATTCTGCATTTGCCGGAACGGTTCGCGCGCGAGGCTTGTGAATCCTATTGTTCAGAAGTTTGTGTCTGTCTCTGAAATGTGATCCCCAGCTTGCCGGGATCCGGTTGAGCCCGGATTTTGCTTTCAGACCACAGGGACCTTTATAACTGCCTGTCAATTTAGTGGTTCAAAAAATCAAGCCTGTCACAAGAAAGTGAAAATCCAACTGCAATGCATGTGCCTCCTGCCGTTCCGATGCCGTGACCGCAAACATGTTGCTTTTCGCGCGTGGTCGGTGGCGCTATCTCAACGGCAGAATCCGGATTGAGTTTTGTATTGTCGGTAGGGTTATCTGAAGTGCCGAAAACCGGGTCAAATATGCCAAGATCCTGATTGCTTCTGACGTATTTTTCTTTTGAGAGTCACTTGCAGGGGAGGGCGCGCGTATGTTGTTTTGTTATTGCCGGGCGGCTGGCGGGGTTGTAGATTGAAGGGCGTAATCTGGAGGGGGACTATGCCACGCTTCAAATATGTAGCCATGGATGCCAAGGGTGCTGAAAGCGAAGGCGTTATAGACGCCGAGAGTCAGAGCCAGGCCGTTTCGATGATAAGGTCAAAAGGGCTTTTCCCCACGCGACTGGTTGATTTGAGCGATGGCGGTGGGAAAAAAACGGTTATGGCCGCGGTAAAGGGCAAGGATGCGCAGGGGAAGGGACTTCAGATGGAGATAAAGGTCCCTCGTCTGTTCAAGCGCAAGGTG
>CALETX010000442.1 GCA_937920455.1 uncultured bacterium | reverse complement strand
TCCCCAATATCTGGTGGCAGTTGACGAGATGCTCAGGCGCACGAGCACTGAAATCGCCCCATGGACCCTTGTCGAAGCCAACGACAAGAACTGGGCCCGTATAAAGGCGCTCAAGACATGGTGTGAAAAGCTTGAAAACATTTCGGCATGAAACCACATTTTGCGTCTCGCCTGGCAGTTTAGACGCGGCAAAGGAGGTAATATAGATGGAAAACGAATACAGCCATCTTCAAGAACGCAATGGTCTGTTGTTCACAAGCTTTGTGGCGATGCTGACAACGTCGGCAATGCAACAACTCGGCAAGCTGCCCAATCCTCTTACGGGCAAAGCCGAAGTCCAGTTGGACGCTGCTCAATGGACCATTGACGTCCTTGTCATGTTGCGCGACAAAATGCGTGGAAATCTGAACAAGGAAGAGCAGAAAATCTTGAACGACGCCATCACAACTCTCCAGCTTAACTTCGTCGAGACCGCAGCCTCTTCGACAAATGCCCCCCAGCAGTCTAAAAGCGAACCATCCGATTCCAGCAGCAGCGCAACAGACGCCTCCGGTGATGCGGGCGCAGACAAGCCCTTTGAACAAAAGCCCCCCAAGTTTCGCAAGACATACGGCCCCTGACGCCCCATGCTTCCGTGTCACGGCTACCGCCACCACCACAAGCTGCTTCGCGTCTAGTGTAAGGATTTTTCTTACACTTTTTCTCTAGTTTGCTTTTGCATTCCGCCCTAATCTCTGCTCATGGTAGTTTCCAGAATTATGAACAGCACGCACCAGATAGCCGGATTAAGAGTGCTTGTCGTGGAGGACGAACCCGCCTGCCGCGATGCGGTAAAGACCATGCTCACCATGCGCGGCGCATCTGTCACCGCCGTGGCGAACGCCGAACAGGCTCTTCGCTCCTTCGCGCCCTCGGATTTTGACGCGATTTTAGCCGATATCAGACTCCCCGGCATGAGTGGCCTCTCTCTTCTGAGAGACATCAGAGCGCGATATCCAGATTTCCCGATAATACTGATGACAGGCTACAGCAGCGTGGGATCGGCCATTGACGCCCTCAAATCAGGCGCCGATGACTATCTCGTAAAGCCGATTCACGACCCAGAGAAGCTTCTGAATACCCTGTTTTCGTCCGTCGAACGGCACCGACTAATACTCAGGAATAGGTCCCTTCAGGAACAACTCCGTGCCAGCGAGGAAAAATACCGCGCAATCTTCAACAATGCCGGCGACATGATTATCGTCGTGCTTCTGACCCAGCATGGGCGTCCAGGCGCCATCCTCGATGCCAATCAAGCAACTTGCCGCACCATTGGTCTCGAAAGACATCGCCTCCTCGAACGATCGTTCGCGGATATGCTCCCCCTGTCCCATCGTGAGGACACCGAGAAATTTTTGAGCACTACTTCCCGAGGAATAGAAACCTACGAAACTTTTTTCCTCTCGAGCAACGGCAAAGCCATCCCCGTCGAAATGCGAGCCGAGCGCCTGACTCTTGCAGGAAAACGCCTGGCAATCATAATGGCAAGGGACGTCTCTGAGCGCAGACGCCTGGAACAGGATATCGCAGAAGCAGGCGAGCAGGAACGCCAGCATTTCGGACGCGAAATTCATGACGCTCTTTGCCAGGATCTCACATCCATCACCATGCTCTCCGCCGCTCTCCACAAACGCCTGGCAGGCGAAAACTCCGACGCCGCCACCGACGTCAACATGATTCACCAGATCTCAAAAAGGGCCGTGGCATTCTCTAAGCGTCTTTGCGCAGGACTGTTTCCCTCGGAAATCGAGTCCCAAGGCCTCATCACAGCCTTGGAATCTCTCGCCAGAGAAACAAGCCAGATATTCCGCGTCTCGTGCGAAGTGTCGGCCGACCCTAGCGCCGCTCCGCGGGAAAAGAACGCTTCGTTGCACTTGTACCGCATCGTCCAGGAAGCGATCACAAATTCAGTCAAGCATGGCGGCGCCGCCAAAATCGTCATCCGCCTTTTACGCCGACCAAACGGATGTTCAGAACTGACGATAGAAGACGACGGCAAAGGATTCGGTCCCGTTGCGGCTAACGACAAACACTTTGGAATGAAAATCATGAGTTATCGGGCGCGTGTCCTAGGCGGGACGCTCTACGTCGGCAATCGTAAGCAAGGAGGGGCGATAGTCTCATGCACATGGCCGTGAAAACGTCTGCTCGTTTTGCTTCACGAAAACATCGCATTATGGTGGTTGACGATCATCCAATAGTGCGTTACGGCATCGCCCGCCTGATAAACCAGGAAGCCGATATGGAGGTATGCGGAGAAGCTTCGGATGGCAACGAGGCCCTCCGCCTGATCCCACTTGTGAATCCTCAAGTTGTCATCGCCGACATCTCCTTGCCGGCCATGGACGGCCTTAGATTGACGCGTCTTATCCGCAATGCGCATCCCACAGTCTCGGTAATCATCCTCTCGATGCATGACGAGAGTATCTATGCCCGCAAGGCCGTCTCCTGCGGGGCCAAAGCCTATCTTAATAAGGATGAATCGTCCGAAAATCTCGTGACGGCCATCCGCGAGGTGCTCAGAGGCAGATTATTCGTCAGCGAATATGTGCGCAGTGTCCTCCTGCAGGCCTCAGCAACACCATCGCTTGCTAACACTGAAAGCCCTGTTGAAACACTAAGCGACCGGGAACGCCAGATATTTCTCCTGTTTGGCCAGGGCTACAACTCCCGCGAAATGGCCGAGAAACTTGGTATCAGTCCCAAAACAGTGGAAACTTACAGGCTGCGCATGAAGATTAAACTTGGCATTGACTCAAACCACAAGCTGCTCCTCGCCGCAAGCCAGTGGCTCGAAAGAGAACAACTGAGTCCCAAAAACTGCGCCATTATGTAGCGGGCCTGCCCTCACCTAGTTGCTCCCGCCGGTCTCGGCCGCCTCTGATGCCGCTGGCTTTTCAACGACCACGCCAGATCCCCCACCCATGACCAGTCGCCGCGCCAAATCAGCCGCAATTTCCTCCAGGCGGTCAAGATTGACAACCGTGTTGCTCACCACAAGAATTTTTGCATCCGCATCCAAAGCCATGGCGGACCCATCGGGCCAGGAAACACCCCTTTTCTCAAGATACCTTCTGATCGTTTCCGCGTCGGTTGCAGAAACGCGGAGATGTTCTGCACGGATCCGATAAACACGCTTCTGCCATTCCACGGCCTCCGACCGCCGCGACTTTTGCGGTCCTGTTCCCATGCGAGCAAGTTTGCTCTCCGGCTCCTCGCGCCGCACGGTTGCAAGCACATTCAATGTCACTGCATCTCTCTCCAAAGCCTCCTTTCTTCCAACTTTCCCCTCACCGTCTGCCCGAAATCCAAGCGCGGCCATATCCTTCTCGCGCCGCCCCGCATAAGAGGCGCGCTCGGCTTCAGCAATCCCTCCAATCTCCGCAGGCGCCGCCACCCGACCTTCCTGCTCATCATGCGTCAATGCATCCTGAGCCGACTCATTGCGAAGCAATTCCCGATCAAAAGCGGACTCGCCCACCGTCATGTCCTGTGCCAAAGCCGGCGACTCTGGCGGAACGGCGACACCATCGCTCTTATTTACGCCAAGCGACACGGCCTGCTTCTCAATATTTTCAGATTCCTCTTCCCCCAACCCCTTCACGCCCTTTGTTACATCAGGGCGTACTGGCAATGACGATACGGCAGACGGCACCGCAAACGAGTCTTCACTCTTAGACTGCTCAGCGTCCTGACTCCCAGGCTCAGGCGTAAGCAATGAAACACCGTCAGCAATCTCCTTCGCCGATGGCGCCGCCGTTCGCCTCCTGGAAGGAAATGAAAAGATTACGGCGCCCGCCGCCAGCGCAGCCAGCACAACAACTGCGGCCGCGCGCGCAAGAACAGGATGGCTGTCAAAAATCCATCGGATTGCCGAAGGCGATGTCCCCTCATCGCTTTCAACGCTGCGCCAGATGGCCTTCTTCCGCTCCGGACCAAGTGCTTCAGGAAACGCATCGGGTGTAACAAGTGCGTCTCTCAACACACTCACGGCCTCTTTTACATACGCAAATTCCGCCCTGCAAGCCGGACATTGTTCAAGATGTCGCTCAATTTCACGCGAGAGACTTTCGTCAACTTCGCCCAAGGCATATCTGGTCAGAAGAGACCTGTTTCTGACGCACCTCATGATGCATTCTCCACATTCGGCAGTCGGCGGATTACTCCGTGACGGATCATAAGACGCGACATTTTCTTCACAGCGTGGTGAAGAAGATTGCCGACACTTCCGACACTCCTGCCAGTCGCGGCGGCGATTTCCTGATAAGATAGACCATTGTCCAGCCTCAGAAGCAGCACCTGCCTTTCGCGAGGATGAAGCCGGGCAACCAGTTTCAGCACAAGCTCCCGCTTTTCCTCCAGAGTCATGTCATCCCCGCTTCCGTCAGTCTGTTCCACCGTTTGCGAATCCAGGTGCTTCTGGTGAAGAATCCTGAGGCGCAATTCCCTACGCAGATGGTCTATCGCCTCATTATGCGTAACCCGAAAGAGCCAGCATTTGATCTGATCTTTAGGAGGCATCGAACCAGCGCCCCGGCGAAACAGCTTGATGAAAGCGTTCTGAACAACATCCTGAGCTGCTGTGGAGTCATTCAAGAGCCGGGCTGCATAGCGCAATAGCGCCTTTTCGTGCTCCGCCACGATAACCTCCATTACGGCACGGAAATCCGCCGGCACGGAGCCGGAACTCTTTCCCCCTTCGATTGCTGGATCAACTTTTCCCATATTTAACAACGTTTGCGGAGGCGCTTTTCTTCCAGCCTTTGCATCGAGATCTGGTTGAGCATAACTGGGCATGAGAAGGCGGTCAATAACACGCCAGCCGCGGCAAAGCCCCCTGCGCGGCGTCCAGCCTTATCCATTCCATGAAAACCCTGTCTAAACTCCTGCTTGACGTTTCGCAGCGATAACGCTACGAGGCTTGTGCTTTCCGCATTGTCCGCGCGGCGGAGGGGCACCAGGAAAATGCTCTCATTGCGAAAAAACTGGGCAAATGTTCCATGGCTTTTCTTAACAAGGACCGATCTCTCGATTGAACTCCAGCAGGCAGCCGACGAAGGAAGGGATATGTCTCCCCTGCGTGATGAGTTCGACAAGGTCATGGCGCTGGACCTTTCAGACGATCTTGCGCAACGCAGGGCGGAATTGCTCCTGGACCGCGTTCAGAACCTGCCTATTCTAGCAGGCCACAGCTACGTCGAACCCTCGGACCTTGCCGGCATTCGGGCGGAACGACCACCCTCCACCAACTTTCCCATATCAGACCTATCCGAGTCGGCCCTACATGACAAAATCTTGGGAGGCTGGTTGGGACGCTGCTGCGGCTGTCTGCTCGGCAAGCCGTTCGAAGGAAAAAGAAGCCGGCAAATTGAAAAGTTCCTGCGCTCACAGAACCGCTGGCCTCTTGCCAGGTACGCTTCCCTCCATGCGTCCGAACAAGTGGCCCAGGAATGCGGAATGGATCTCAACAACCGTTCCGTTTACGAGGAGAGCATAAACGGAATGGTCGAGGACGACGACACAAACTACACGGTTGCCGGCCTTGCGTTGCTGAAAGAAAAAGGGGCCGTCTTTTCTCCGGAGGATGTGGCGCGCTTTTGGCTGGCAAACATACCCATTCTCCACGTTTGCACAGCCGAGCGCGTAGCTTACAAGAACCTCATAGCTGGCATACCCCCGCCCTATTCGGCATCGTTCCGCAATCCTTACCGGGAATGGATCGGCGCACAGATACGCGCCGATATTTATGGCTATGTAAACCCCATGAATCCAACACGAGCAGCCGAATTCGCATGGCGCGACGCCTCGATCAGCCACGTAAAGAACGGCATCTATGGAGCAATGTGGGTGGCCGGCATGCTCGCAGCAGCCTTCGTGCTGGACGAAACGGAGGCTGTTATCAAGACCGGCCTGTCACAAATCCCAGGAAACAGCCGCCTCTTCGAGGCAATCAGCGGTTTGCTGGACCTGCGCCATCGGGGAGCAACATATGAGCAAGCTCTGGACTTCGTTCGAGTGAAATGGAACGAGGAACAACCTCATGCCTGGTGCCATACAATCAGCAATGCGTCAATAGTCGCCATTGCCCTCCTTTGGGGCAAGGGTAACTTTGAAACGACCATTTGCATGGCGGTTATGCCGGGATTCGACACGGATTGCAACGGCGCAACTGCAGGCAGTGTTGTGGGCGTTATGCTCGGAGCAGCCGCGCTTCCTTCAAAATGGATCGCTCCCCTTAATGACACCTTGCACTCGGGAGTCGCAGGCTACCAGCAAACGAAACTCTCAGAAATGGCGATGCAGACCACAGCCCTTGCCGTCGCCCTCCGCACGCAATAGGCCCGATCAACATCAGCCTTCGATCCTGGGAGTTATTTTCTCGGCACGCGAGTTCTCCAGAGCCCGGCGCACCACGTCGGCAAGCTCCCTCATCATTATCGGTTTGCCCAAAAAGTATTTGATCCCAGCGGCTTCTGCCTCCTGCCTTGTCTGCGCTTCACTGAAGCACGTGCAGAGAATCACCGGCAGGTCGGGCTTTACGGCCCCGATCTCTCGCGCCAGCTCGATCCCTGTGATCCCCGGCATAACCTGGTCAGTAATCACAACGCGAAATTGATCGGGCTCCATCTTGAAAAGCCTCAGAGCTGCATTCGGCTGGGCAAGACATGTGGGCCGATAGCCAAGGGTCGAGAGCATGCGTTCGGCAACCTTGACGATGTCCTCATCGTCGTCCACGAAAAGAACCTGCTCCGATCCGCCCGTCAGCGCTGCACGCGCTGTGGCCCCTTCCGCGGCAGCCCCTTCCACAAGCGGGAGCGCCACATGAAATGTTGTGCCGATACCAACCTCGCTTTCAACTCGGATGTCCCCTTTGAGATTGGCTACTATGCCATGCACAACCGCCAGTCCCATGCCTGTGCCCTCTCCCCTCGGTTTGGTCGTAAAAAACGGCTCAAAAATACGATCCAATAAGCCTTTCTCTATTCCGACTCCCGTATCCCGAACCGAAACCCGAAGGTAACGGCCGGGTTTCAAATTGGGAAACTCGGCCTTTCCTGGCGACGAGCCCGCTACAAAGTCTGCAACCCTCACCTCAAGTGTTCCTCCCTTCTCCCTCATGGCATAAATTGCGTTAGTGGCGAGGTTCATGATGATCTGGTGGATCTGAGTGGGGTCCGCAACAACAATGTCGTTCTGAGTTTTTATAACCCGACTGAATTCGATGTTCTGAGGGGCGGATGCTCGAAGAAGATTGAGAGCCTCTTTCACTATCGGAAGTACATGGATCGGCTTTCCTTCCGGTTCCGCGCGGCGGCTGAATGTCAGGATCTGTTCGACCAGTTCCTTAGCTCGATAGCTTCCCTTCGCTATCTCCTGCATGAATTCGCGCATCGGGTCGTTTTCCGGCAACATATGCAGCGCCATCTCTGTGTAGCCAAGTATCGGAGTGAGTATGTTGTTGAAATCATGCGCAATCCCTCCAGCTAGCGTGCCCATCGCCTCCATCTTCTGGGCCTGCCTCAGTTGCCTCTCGCTTTCCATCAGCGCCTGCTCGATGCGCCGCCTCTCGCTGATGTCCATGAGCTGCACCACGTAACCCCTTATGTTCTTGTTCTCATCATGCCCTAGATCATGAACGTACATCTCGAAATAGGCTTGCCCCCGTCGCGACGTGGCTATCTTGTATAGCCTTTTCATTTCCTCAAAATCCACACATGTCTCGAAATGCACGGATTCCCCTCGCTTTATGGCTTCTTTCTGTTCCGCAGGAATAAACGGGTTGTCGAAAAGGTCAAAGCGTGAAAGTTCGAACTCGTCAGGCAAACCGAAAGCTCTGAGGAAAGCCCTGTTCACGCCGGTAAGTCTTCGCCGGCCGTCGCAGAGCGCCATCCCGATAGGCGAGTTCGCAAAAACGTCACGAAAGCGCTGCTGCGTATCATGCAAAGCCTTCTCGACCGCCCGCCATTCGCTGACATCCCTTGCACTGCAAAGTATAGCCGGCCTGCCGCTTGCATCATCATAACGTTCCGCAGTGACCTCCACGGGAATCCGTCTCCCATCGGCCGCTATGAAGACCCTCTGAAATACAACTCTGCCCTTTTCCAGTATATGCTCCACATGAGCGCGCTGCAAGGCATTCTCACGTTCAATGAGCGTCTTGTCCGACATTAGCAGAAGCTCGCTCCGCGAGAATCCCACTCCCTTTCCTGCCGCCTCCACTTCCTCAAGGTCCGGCATGCTCATTTTCAGGAGACGATCGCGTTCAAAACCCAGCCGCCGGCATGCGCTCTCGTTCACCTTGACGAAAGAACCTGGCATTCCGTCTTCGGCGACAGGAAATAGAAAGATCATGTCGGAAGTATGATTAATGAGTAGTCTTTGAAATTTCTCCCCCGCCTCCAGTTCGCCCTCTCTCTGGAGACGCAGATCTATCTCATTGCGAAGTGCGGAACGAAGGCCCGCAATTTCCCGAGCATATTGTCGCTCCTTCCGGCTCAGCGCCACGTACATCGCGACCGTGCCGGCAATAATCGTGACCATATACCCAACAACTATCCAGAACGCCCAAGCCATCTCTCTGCTCCCAGGGGACTTCAAAAGCCCCGCCTTCAGACATGTATTTCAAAATACATCTTCCTGGGGCGCTCTTGAACAAAAAAAGTGAAGCGACAGCCACATATGAACCGTTCACAGAACCGCCAGCTGTCGTGGCATCTCAAGGCAGTGTTAGCTTGTCTTTTCGACTTGAACTCCACCTTTTTTGTCTTCATAAAAGGGTCTTGAAAAGGTGAACTCTGTGGGAGGAGAAACAAATCACAAACTCGGCACGCTGTTCGCGAAGGAAGACGTGCTTTGCCAAACGCCCCTTACAGACGGCAATGAGGTGATCAAAGCTCTCGCAGCCATTGCCGCTCGGCATTGCCCAGGCACGGATGCCTCTTCTATAGTAGCGCACATTTTCGAGAAAGGAAATGGCGCATCTCCTGTCGTACCAGGCTACCCAGTCGCCGTTCCACACGCGCGCATGGACAACCTTCCCGGAATCGTGCTTGCTATGGCAACTTCAACCACCGGTGTGAGGTTCGGACCATCTGCAGACTCCATTGCAAAGGTGATCGTGCTCATTCTGGCTCCTTCAGACCAGCCTGGGCTGTATCTCCAGGTCCTGAGCGGTGTGGCCCGCAGCCTCCAGGACCGCCGAACTATAGAAAGAGTTGCATCGCTCAAGTCCGCCGACGATGTCTGGCAGTACTTCAACGGCCGCGGCCTTGAACTGCCACCCTTTGTCTGCGCTGCCGATATCATGAGCACCGAGTTTT
>CALETX010000441.1 GCA_937920455.1 uncultured bacterium | reverse complement strand
ACACCGCATACCCCCGGCTGGCAAACTGTCTCAAACAGCCCTCCAGCAAACCACCTCGCCGAATTATCCCGCACTCCGCAAGCACGTCAGGATATATGTCCATCGCCCAAAGGCCGATAACCGTCCTCCGCCTCTTCGTTGCCGCCAGGAAAGCGAACAGAAAAGGGGGCGAAGTTATGCAAAAAAGCGACCGCAGCTTCAGTCGGCGTAAAATGCGCAGAGCGCCGACGGTCAGCCATGCGGCGTGGACCCACGGCCCCACCCTGCCCCCGCGCGGAACGTCAGGCACGAAAACTCGCCATACGTCAACTCCCTCATGACGTTCAAACAAGGAAAGTGTTCCAGACCCCGAATACAGCCTGTTGCTGGTCAGGACAGCAACCCGCAACCCCCTGCGAGCCATGAAAGGCAGCAGACTGTTCAGCGACTGGCAATGGCCGGTTGTCTCAGGCCAGTAATACGGAAGAACCGCAAGCACATCGTAGGCTGATCGTCCCGGCCGTTTCTGATTACCTTCAATGTCTTTCACGATATGGCAATCCTCGCTGGTACATCTGCAGGCGCCCCTCCATGGCCTTCAAGGATTCATCCCATCTGAAGAGTGATGGATACATCACGCCTTCTCTCTCGCCTTCTCCAGCACATTCTTCGCTCGCACGACCGTTTTTCCTCAATTCGATGGCCTTACTTTGCCACTCCGCCGCAGCCTCATGTGCCCCAGTTTCGGCCAGCGCAGCCGCCATGACTTCAAGAACACTCACGTTTCTGACTCCGCCAACTTCCTTGAAGACGGTGTCCGCAATCGCCACAGCCTCTGCGCCGTTGCGGATGTCAGAGTCGGCACAGGTCGCCAAAAGCCATGCCAGAAGGAGACGGGCATTCATGCCCTCGAATCCCCGTCCAGACACTACCTCCCGTAATTCCGCATCGGCTTCCCGGCACTTGCCTTGCCTCAGCAGAATAGCACCTTTCAAAAGCTTCACTCGCGGCCTTGCCTCTTCCAGCGACATGCCTTCCAGCCGCTCGCACTCTTTCATGGCCTCTTCCAGTCTTCCCTTCAGGGCAGCCACATAAGCCATGTTAACCCTTGCGCCAAGGTTAGAAGGGAGCACGCCTGTTGCTTCTGCAAAGCACCTCTCCGCTTCGTCAATCCTGCCCTGCGCAAGCATGACTCTGCCCATAAGGTTCCACGCAAGGCTCTCATGATGAACGCGAAGCCTAGGGTTCAATTTCAGCCGCCCGCCACCAATGCCGTCCGCCGTGCACAACGTCAGCGCCCGGCCAGCCGCCTGCTCGGCCGGGAACAGCTTTCTCTCTTCAAGAAGCGACTCTCCGAGCCAGATCCACGCTCGAATGTTGTGGGGACGCTTCGTCGTAACATCGCGCCACATCCTTTCGGCGGAGAGATAATCCATATTCCTTCGATACGTAAGCAGACTCAGAATTGCAATCATCATCACAGAAAACAGCATCGCTGCCGCCAGTCCAAGGCCACCGGCCACCCGCCACCTTGCCTCAAATCGCATAAAAAAAAGCCACATCGCCACCACGACGCCGACAACAGGCGCGGCAAGCGCAAGATACATTCGGTGTTCAAACGCAATGTCTCCAAGCGGCAGGAAGCTGCTTGTAGGGGCAAGATACAGGAAAAACCAACACCCCAGAAAAGCTACAGGATTCAGCCTTGCCAGGCCAATAACAGTGGCCACCAACAAGACACCAACCGCCGCACCGGGCACGAGAATTGACATAAGATCAGACACCGGCGGGCAGGAATAGTCGAAACATAACGGATGCGGCCAGAACGAAAGCCTTAGATATCGCATGATCACCAAGACTTGAGATGCCGCATACTCGGAGACGCTGTAAGTGGGAGCGGATGACATACTCTCCCAGCCGCCAAGCACAAACCGCACGCTCATGAGCAGAGCCAAAGTCCCCCAGCCCGCCGCAGCCGTCAGACCATGAAACTTCCCTCGTTCCCGCCACGCCTTGCGCCATCCGTTCGCCACGAACAGAACGTCGTAAAGAAACAACACAACAGGCGTGACGCTCATTTCTTCTTTGCTAGCCATCCCCGCCGCGCAGAAAACGGCCGTCGCCACCCTCCATGCGAACGCCGACCGGCTCGTCCGACTCTCAAGATGCCTCAAGAAGGCATAAAGAGTCGCAAACGCAAACATTCCCATGGCCGCTTCATACCGCTGACATATGTATGTCACGCTCTGGGTTTGGAGCGGATGAACCTCCCAGATAGCAGCAGCCACGGCAGCGGCGGGAGCGGCGACATCTGCCATTGCGGCAGACTTCAGGAACGTCCGCCTCAGCACGCCGTACAGAAACAAGGCAGCGATGATGTGAATTGCCAGATTCACTGCATGGTAACCGGCAGGCGAAGGAGCCAGCGCGTTGTTTGCCGCGAATGTCAGGTCAATCAGTATCCTTTGCAATCGCTCCGGAACAATGAAACCGGAACGCCGCAGGACACTATGATCGTCAAGGAGAAATACCCCGCTGAAACTGTTCAGATACGCCAAAATCCCCGCGCAGGGCACAAGAATAATGCAGAGCCTCCGCCAGTCAGCTCCTTTGACAAGCCTGAAAAACATCCGCTATCCTCTTGGCAAGAAGTCTAGATCGAAGCATACTTTTTCGGCAATAGATCAATTCGGCCAAATCGTGGGAATGAAAATCGGTCTGGACAAGCTTGCCCAAGTGGCGATCCTGGCTTTTGCTCTGCGGACTTTCTCCGACAATCGGGCGGATGTTGATCTCTGGGGGAACGTCGGTTTCGTCAAGGCGCTGCCATGGTCGAGCAATTTCCATCGGACCAACACGTTCTCCTTCACCGCTCCAGACCACCCCTGGATTAACCACGAGTGGCTCGCCCAATATATCTTCAACCGGACGTGGACCCATTTCGGAAACACCGGCCTGCTTGCGCTGAAACTCGCGCTCGGGTTCGCCATGCTCGCCATATGGAATTTCTCCATCAAACAACGCCGCGTGGCATTGCCCATAGGCTTCCTCACTCTGTGCCTGGTGATATCAAGCGTGGGCTATGGATTTTCAACACGGCCCCACTTGTGGTCATACCTTCTGCTCAGCATTTTTCTCTGCCTTCTGGAACGATGGCAAAGCCTGCCGGCAGCAGCCTTCGCTGTTTTCCCCTTCCTGTCCTGGATCTGGGCCAATCTGCATGGCGCATTTTTCGTTGGTCTCCTGGTTCTCTGTGTTTTTGTTGCTGCCCGACTGTTTGCCTCCCCACGCGATGGCATTCCTCGCAGTGAAGAAGGGCAAAGGTTCGCCGCCCTTTGCGCCGCCACGCTAGCCTCGGCATGCGTTTCTCTGGCTACGCCCTACGGCCTCAATCTGTGGAGTTTCATAGCGGCCTCTTTCGGCAAACCTAGGCCTTTCCTCTCGGAATGGGCCCCCTTCTCCATTTCCCAGCATCTCGGCGAACATACCGACTTCATCGCTCTGGCCCTCCTCTCGGCCGCTGCGCTCTTGGCAAGGCCAGCAGAAGTTCCGGCCGCAAGCCGAGCCGTGGCATTGCTTGCTTTAGCCTCTGCTTTCGTCCTGCGCAGACAGATTCCAGTGTTTGCCATCGCAGCCGTATATTCAACCCCGCCAGCGCTTCACCTCTTGGCCGGACGGCCGCTTCTGACCCTGGCGAACAAGACCCCAAAATGGCTCACAGCATCGTTCCTGGCAGCTTTCACCGCTCTCTCCGCCGTTTATACCATCAAGGACAAGCATCATCCCCTCGAAATCGAAATCCCTGAAGACAAGTTCCCAACCGACATTGTTTCGTTTATGAGCGACGCCCGGCTAACAGGAAATGCACTCGTGTTTTTCGATTGGGCGGAACAGGTCATTTGGCACTGCTATCCCTACTGCCGAGTTTTCATGGACGGACGCTTCAGCGACGCTTATGATGACGAAACTATACGCGACTATTTTCTGTTTCTTTCCGGAGGCCCGAACTGGAATCAGATGCTTGCCAAGCGCCAGGTGGATATTGCGCTGCTTCACAATGACCTTCCCGTGGCCGCCGCCATGGCTCAGGATCCGGCCTGGCAGATCGCCGCGTCAAACAGCTTTGCCACTCTTCTGGTCAGAACGTCCTCCCCAGCCGCCGCTCACCTTCTTCCCGCGAACCAGATGAACGCCCCAACCTCTGACTTCAGAAAAGGCCGGCTGTTTCCATGAACAATGCTCTGACATTTTGTGTATCGCTCGCAGGACTCGCCTACGCAATACTGCCGTTCGCTCTGACAGTATGGCTCCTGGCCGGTTGGCTGGGAATGTGCAACATCGCCACATATCGGAACGTTTTCCTGTCCATAGTTGGCGGCGCGGCTTGTTTCTGCTTCGTGGGCACCGCGGTGGCAGCCTGGAACTTTGATCTATTCCTCGCCATACATGCCACGTTGCTGGCCGCCGCGCTTGTAGCAACAGTTGTGCTGCACCGCATCCTTCGCCTCTCCACCCATCCCCAAAAACTGCCTCTCGCCCAGCTTCTGGTCATCACGCTTGCAGTACTCGTCCGCGCTGCGCCGTTTGTTCTCGGCGCACCTTCCCTGGGGGGTGATGATGCCCGTTTCCACCTCGTTCTTGTGGAAAAAATTCTCCGGGAAAGATCCCTCGCATCAGACTGGCTCCCCTTCGCAGCCGCAAACACCCTTTATCCACAGGGCAGCCACATCTTGATCGCCTTCGTTGCCGAGATATGTCGGATTCCGCCTCATTGGGCATTCAACACATCGCTCGCTGTATTCGGAGCACTTACAAGCGGCATGATCGGCATCATTGCCGGATCAATCTTCGCCAATCGAAAAAGCGGCCTTTGGGCGGCGACG
>CALETX010000440.1 GCA_937920455.1 uncultured bacterium | reverse complement strand
ACAGTCCACATCAGCCAGGAGCGCATGGAGATGCCTTCGGTTGATTTTGTCCTGAGAAGCTTGGACCACTGGGGCACATAAGCCAATAGACCAATGATTGGAACCGCGGTCTGGGCAAGGTTAGCGGCGATGATTATCGGCTTGGGAACCATATGATCTCATCTCCTTTTGTCTTCTCTGTTTCTGGTTTCAACACTCTGGCCACCATGGCAGCCATGGCCTCGTGGCCTTTTCCCGAAAGATGAAGGCCATCGGAAGTGTTATCTTTGACCTTTAACACAGAGGCAAAGAAGCGTTTGGGCAAGAGGATCGCACCGTATTTTCTGGAAACTTCACGCTGGACTTTTCCATAGGCATTTTGAAAAGGAAAGAGTGGCAGCTCAAAGATAAGAATTTTGTGTCCTCCGGCGCGGAGCGCGGTCATTAGCCTGTCGAGGTGGACCCGGAATTTATCTGCATCAGTATCTCCAAGCAGGTCATTGCCGCCAATCTCGACAATAACGACGGCCGAAGTCGTAGAAATGTTCTCTGCCTGCCTCAGCGCGTCTCCGGTTCTTGCGCCTGGCGCTGCCAGATTGACGACGCGCAGGCCGGTCATCTCCTGCAGCATGTGAGGCCAGTATCGCTCGTTTTTGCTGCCGCCGGCGCTTATGGAGTCTCCGAGAACATACACCGGAGTTTTGCTCGACACTGTAAGCGAGGGCGCGAGGCGCCATCGTGCTTCAGATACGAACAGACCGCCTGTCACCAGAAGATAGGCTGTGAGAATGGTTGCCCGTAAAACAAATGAGAATTTCAGCCGAGAAGCACTGGCGAGCGTCAGCAGACAACCCCAAACCGCATATGCGGCGGGTGGAACCGGCGTGGCCGAGAGCACAATCAAGGTGAATCCCGCGATCGCGGATACTTTGCCTGCCGAGCGAAGCGGTCTGGAGAGAGACGCAAACAGCAGGACGGCCGACAATGACGCAAGACAAAGGCCCACGAAGAACACTGTGCCGTCCGCAAACAGGAAAACAAGATGGTTCGCAACCCCATTATTCGCCGTTTGTCTCAAGAGAGATCTTACGGCCGCCCCCAACGAAGCTGGCGTGAATAAAAACAGGAAGCTTTCGAAAAACGCGCTGTTCAACTCTTATTCACTCCGGCCGGTATCTTTTCAATCAGTCTTGTCTCACAAACAGAGGGTTTCTTGAACACAAAAAGTGCTTTGAACGCCAAAGGTTCCTCTGTCCGAACTTGTCCGGCATGAGTGGCGCAGAGTGGGCAAAATACCGTTCCCTGTTCTCGGGCTGGTTTTTGCCGCTCTTGGTAACGAAATCAGAAGACGGCTCTTCACTGAACGGCGAATACCGGCGCGTTATTGGTCTGAAGGATCCATCGGTCATGAGCGTTGATGATGACGGTTGGAGCGAAGGGAGCTGTAGTGCAGTTGATTACAGAGCCGCCGGTGCCGAAGACGGGTGGGCTCTGATTGCCGGCCTGATCATGTGCAACGACGAAGTACATGTGGGTTCGGCCCTGCTTTGAGAACAGGTTCATGAAGATGTGGCGCAGTGTGGCGTCTCGACGACGTGCTCCGCTGGCAAGACGCCCTTGGTTCGTGGAAGTGTGAAAATACGACTGTGTTTTCTGGTTCTAGTCGTGTATACCAGTGTGTTTGGAAGCAAATCGGTTCTTTGGTGGTCTGGTGCTGAGAGGCTGAATGTGGTAAATTGCCATGGGTCTGGCGGGGAGTGTGTCCGAAACTGTTTCTGTTTCATTCAGAACATCGTGGATTTGCTTTGCCTCTGGCCAATGAAGTTTCATCGCAGAAAAACTCCACACGACCTGGTGGGTGCTGCTCTTGTAAACAACTCCTGTTTGATTTTTGAGGATTAATCTCTCGCGCATAAGATCGCACACCTTATTGAAGGCATGGAAAAGCTTTATATGCCACGATCGGGGGATGTCGCTCTTGTATCGTGGCCCGCCATAGCGGAATGTAAGTTTTTCGCTGGCCGGATCCCAGTAAAGCGACCACATCATCCGGTATGCCAAGCCCTTGAAGAAAATCTCACAGGGATCGGCACCGGCCTTTCTAAGAGCGGCTTCGTCAAACGAGCAAATGGTGTCCGCCCACATCGGAAGGGAATCGAGTCGAGCCATAACATCAGGACCGTGGCGATGGATGCCGAACACGCCAAGGTCTTCGTTACAGTAAACATAGCCGATCTTTTGCATTTCTACAATAAGTTCCAGATGGGCCCTGTATTGAGAAAGTATGGCCGCCTGCGGTTCTTTGGCCGGGCGATAGTGGCCGAGAAGGTGTGTCTGGTCGGCGGTTGCCCCTGAACGGCCGGCGTGAACGTTCTTGCAGAAATGAAACTTGTCGCTGGAAAGGTTGAAAGAACTGTCAAGGAATACGCCCTCGAGTTCGATCTTGTCGTGAGCGTATTTCCAGCGTCTCAGCCAGTAGGCGCGAATGTGGGGATCCCGCAGGTTCAGCACTGCGAATACTGGCGTGTAGTGGTCCGACTCTATGGCGTTAGAGGGATTGCGCACAAAAGGCGCTTTTGCCGATCTGAGCACCGTGACGATCGAGTCTTCTTCCGGCAGGAAACGGATGCGAGCAGGCCGCCCGTTACGTCTGCTGAAGATTTCCGTAAGGGTAGATATGGACGTGTTGCCCCACATTTCGACCTTGGCGCCTGCAGCCCGGGCATCCCGGCAAAAAGCGGCCAGTTGGTCTTCTCCGACACTGTCAGCGACTTTGTAATCCACGGTGCAGCACATGTTGCTTACGCCCCATGTGTTCATGTTGTTCTGGAAATGATTTGCAAGACAGATGGTGCGACACCCCGCTTTAAGCAGGCATGGCAAGCCGCGTTTGCGATATTTGTGCAAATCGGCGTTTCCCCACTCCTCAATCTGGCCGTAGGTAGAAACTCTTTCTCTGCGCATTCCGATTTCGTTGTGGAGGGTTTCATGTACGAGCTCTTTCACATTCTCATAAAGGTTGGCGAGTCCGGTGAAGTCTCTCTGACCGTCGCTCCAAAGCACTTCAACAGGAACCGTTTGAAATTCACGCTGGAGGTCTCCGCAATGTTCATGGAGGTGAATGATAACATTCCTGTTCCGTGGTTTCTCAAAGTAAGAGCGGATATGGGCCACACGCGTGGCCCAGGTAACAAGGACTCCGCTCGTTGAGGCGGTAAAGGTGAACCCCTGAAGCTCGGTCTGCAGCGGCAGAAACTGGAAGATGTTTGGATTTTCGCAGGAGGGAAGATACCACTCGGTGGAGTGGAACTGGCGCTTGTGGGTGAACTTTACAATCGAGGGCGTGAAGCAGTTCCGCATCCAGAACACGCTGCCGACGGCGCGGCCGTCCGGCTCCCATGTGGCGCGATCGAGTATGCGGAAAATGGGGGTGGTGCGGCTTTTATAGGCGTAGTGATACGAAATGCCGCGGAAGAGCGTCCCTACAATTTCGCGAGTCACGGGTTTGATGGTGAGCGTCAGGAAAGTGTTCGGGCAAGGTCCTGGAGGCAGTGTCCAATTGCGGATTGCCAGACGCGGCCTGACGGCATGGAGCATCCAGTCCATCGGACCTTCCTGAACGGTCACCGCGCCTAGAGTTAGCCGGAGCATGGTGGGGGAACATTGCGCCTGACGGATCGGATAGCGAACGATCCTGACCGCGTCCGGGCTGCGTATTTCCGGAGACATTGGCAAGTCACCAGACCGCAGAAGCCGCTCGCAGTAATGTACTCTGCCTATACCGCCAAAATGTCCGTCTTCGACAAGCCATTCCAATCTGACGCCATTTTCGAACCGCGCCGTTTGAGCAGTTTTTCTCACGACCGATCTCCTGTTTTTCATGGGTTGTTCTTTAAATTCATGGCAGCAGTAGCCGGACGGGAAATGACGGGATCCATTTTGCATCGAAACCGGTAATGACCACGTAGTTCGGCGCCAGAAGAGTGACGATTGCAGAAAATGTCATTATTCGGCGCATCTCACCACGACCGATCTCTCCTGTACTGAGTCCGGCAAGCGCGGCGAACACTATGGGAAACGCGAAAACGCCTGATCTTGAAGCGTCCTTAACCACAAAAACGCTGATGACAGCGATCGCGAGACCCAGGACGAATGTCGCT
>CALETX010000439.1 GCA_937920455.1 uncultured bacterium | reverse complement strand
TCTCAGCGTCGGAATCGTCAGCGCACTCGGCCGCACAATAAGGACCATGACCGGAAGGACCATCTATGACGTAATCCAGACGGACGCCGCCATCAATCCCGGCAACTCGGGCGGCCCTCTTCTGGACTCCTCAGGCCGTTTGATCGGTATGAACACAGCGATTGTCACTACAAGCGGAAGTTATGCGGGAGTCGGGTTTGCCGTGCCAGTTGACACAATCCGGCGCATAGTGCCGCAACTTATCCGCGAGAAACGAGTCAGACGCGCAGGGCTCGGAATACAGATTTTGCCAGACCATATCCTTCGTAATTCAGGTCTGCAGGGGGTCGGCGTACTGAGAACGCTTCCCGATAGCGCGGCGGCCAGGGCCGGCATACGCGGCCTGCAGGAGGCGCGTCGCAAGGGTGAAATGGGCGATATAATCATTGAAGCCGATGGACAACCAGTGTACGGTATTGACGATTTCCTGGCCATTATGGATCGCCATGAAGCAGGCGACACGGTCGCAGTCACCGTCCTGCGCGGCAAGGAAAAACTCACATTCAGGATTGTACTCCAGAATTTGGACTGAGTGGATTTCACCATGCCAGCCGAACTGACCAAGCAGCTTGCCGATATCAACGCCGCTGTTGTCCTGGCCAGAACTCTTGTCCATGCGTCCTGCGCAGGGGCCGACGACCGCTTTCGCAAAATTCTGGATCGCGCGCGGTATTGCCAGCTTGTAGCCACGCGAATGGGGCTTCCCATGCTCCGCGTCCACAAGCTTGATCTTGCCTCATGGCTATCCGGCCTGCCAGAAAGCCATGAGGCACGGAAACACCTCGCGGTAAAATATGGGGTCGAACCGCTTCTCCAGCCAACACCAGCATCTGAAACTGACCCAGTCGAGGGAACCATAATAACGGTGGTCAGAGCTTACCAAAAGATCGCAGAGTCTGATCCAGACGCCGCATCCGACTCCGACAAGCTTCGCACTCTGATCGAACAACAGTGCGCCTGTTTTCAGGGCGATATTACCCGAAAAGTCATCCGCTATTTGTTCCGTATTCTCCGCGATGAAGCATTCGTCTTTGGATCCGCGCCCATCAGCGCTAGGGTGCTTGTCGTTGATCCAGAGGAAGCCGTCTCGCCGGTTGTGGCATCGCTGCTCATCGAACGCGGCCACCAGGTCCGCGTGGTTGGTGACGCCGAGACTGCCCTGAACGTAATCAAGCAACAGCGTTTCGATCTCATCCTCTGCGAACTTCAAATGCCGTTTCTCGACGGCATCGGCCTCTGCAGGAGACTCAAGCAGGAACCCGATACCGCCTTGATTCCTCTTGTCATAACCACATCAAGCAAGTCCCGAAACGTTCAGCGAAAGTGCCTTCTTGAAGGAGCGGAGGATGTGCTTGCCAAACCAGTTGACACCGAAATCCTTTTTCTGAAAATGAAAAATTGGCTAGCCCGCTCCAAACAGCCGATGCCAGCAGACGCCGCGGTAACCGGCTCGCTGGCAGACGTCGCCTTCGCCGACCTGATACAGCTTGTGACGTCAGCCGGCCGGACAATGACCATAATGCTGACACGCGGATCGGAAAAAGGAGAAGTCAGCATCTCCAACGGTGAGGTCGTACATGCGGAACTTGGCTCTCTGGATGGAGAACCTGCATTTTATGCCTTCATGAGATGGAAGGACGGAGCGTTCTGTGCCACGAAAAAGACCCCAGAACGCCGGACTATAAATGCGCCTGTCATGGGGCTTCTCATGGAAGGCGCCCGCCTTGCAGACGAGGCGGCAGGAGACGGGACATGACTCATTGCCTCGGATAAACAGCATGCTGGAGGTTACAGGAAATGAAATCTGCGTATGAACTGGCTCTCGAACGACTAGGAGGACTCAAGTCATACACACAGGAACAGAAAAAACGTCTGGCCGAAATAGACAAGGTTTACGACGCAAAGCGCGCGGAAATCACATTGCGGCTTGATGAGAAACTCAAGTCCCTGGCGGGCGACCCGGACGCTGTCACCAAGGAGGAAACTCTCCGGCGCGAGGCGGCTTCCGAACTGGCACGGCTTGAGGAAAAGAGAGAGTCGGAAAAAAACCGCATCCGAAACCACCCTTAGAGGCACACTCGGGACGGACTGTCTGCTCATGCGGGACAACGTCTGACTAAAGCCCCGGGTCACTCCTGTGGCCAAAACTCGAGCTGTTTCTGTACCGGCCCGCTCCAACCACGTATGCGTCGCTTCCCAACTGTAATCCTCTCCGACCTCGCCAGAGCCTCGACATCAATATCAAAATTATATTCCTCCTCCGCAAATCTCGCAATTCGATCGAGGGCGCATATTGCCTTCAGCTTATCGCTTCTGCCAAGTTTTGCCCTCTGCACGGCGTCCCTCAGAATTCTGATGCTGCTGTCATAAACATCCAGCGGCACCCTGAACGGATGGCCGTCCTTGCCGCCATGCGCAAAAGAAAACCGCGCAGGGTCGGCAAAACGCGACCTCGTGCCATGAATAACCTCGCTCACCAGGACAAGCGCGCGCAGCGAACGAGGGCCTAGGCCCGGACACAACAAGAGAGAGGCAAAATCGTTTACACCCTGATCATGAGCCGTTGCAAGAACGGCGCCAAGCCGGGCCGGATCAACGTCGGCTTCCCTGATCTCATGCCGTCTGGGAAGGATGATCCTGAGAGCCTCTTTAAGCAGTTTGTCCGGTGATTCGCGGCACATTTGAGACAGAACATTGCGAGTCGGCTCGGCATCGTGATGGGTCAGGTTTATTATCAAACCCTGATTTTCGCCCACGATACCCGAATGAGGCTCGTCAACAAACGAACTCAAGCCTCGGGACAACCAATGATATCGCCGAGCCATGCGATCAGCCGGATTCATCCCCTGCTGTATCACAGCCCATTCGCCCTCAGCCGTAAGCGCGAAAACATGCAGATATATTTGGAATCCATCCTGAATCGCATTGTTGTCAACTCTTGCGACAAGGCGACTGGCTCGCACAAGCGTCGAGCCATCGAGTCCATTGGCATCCGCTGCCGCTGTCAGTTCCTCAGGAGTCTTTCTCGCGTGACCGCCTCTTCCACCGCATATATAGACGCCTAACTCCCTGGAGACTGGATTGAGAGATCTCTTGAGGGCGCCAAGAACGGAGGTCGTCACTCCGGAAGAATGCCAATCCATGCCCAGGACACATCCAAGTGCTTGAAACCACACCGGGTCGCTTAGCCGCGCGATGAATTCAGCCCTCCCGTAATGCCAAACCAAGGCCTCAACAATCGCTCCGCCCATGGCTGCCATTCTGTCTGCCAGCCATTTCGGCACTCTGCCGTAGTGCAGCGGCAAATCGGCTGTTCCCGATTTTCTCATCCAGTCTTCGAAGACTCGGCGGGAGGCTGGTGTGTCCAGAGGGGAAACGAAAACCCGAATTCAGTCCACTCTCCCGGCTTGGAAAAGACACTTATGCGCCCTCCGTGCGCTTCAACAATGTGCTTGCATATAAAAAGACCCAACCCGGTCCCTTTCTTCCCTTTCGAGACTCCGCTATCCAATCGCCCAAACTTCTTGAAAAGCTGGGGTATCTTATCAGGTTCTATGCCAGGCCCCTCGTTGCCCACACCAAACACCGCACGTTCGCCCTCGATCTTGCACACGATACGAACAATACCGCCGCGCCTCCCGTATTTGATCGCATTTCCGACAAGGTTATCAAATACCTCTCTCACCATGTTGACGTCGGCGTTAATTACGAGCCCAGGCTCAATCCGAACGTCAAGCTTCACTTCATTTTCCTTGATTTCCGCGTCCATGGCCTCGACCAAAGGCTTTATGACATCTTCGACAACGGCAACTCTTGTCAGCACCGGTGTAAACTGACCATTCTCGATCCTGGAAAGATTCAGGTAATGCCTCACCATTTCAACCAACCTCTGCGAGGCAACGTCAATCGCTCGCAACGCCTTGGCCTGCCGATCGTTCACCGGGCCAAGTTTCTGCTCCCGCAGCAGATATACGTAATTGCTCATCGTCCCCACAGGACTCTTCAGTTCATGCGACACAAATCCAAGAGTCTCCATGTAACTCCGATTCAATGCCTTGAGCCGATCCTCTCTGTCGGTCAAGTCGTCAACCATCTGGTTGAATGCCACAACAAGCGCGTCCGTCTCACGACAGGAGCCTGTGACGGCCACGTGGGGAGGCTTCTCGCCGCGGCGCATCTTATTAGAGGCATCCACCAGTCTGTGAATGGGAAGCGCCAGTCTGTCAGCAATTATATACGCCAGAACAAGCGACAACACCAAAACAACCATAGAGACGATGGCAAAACGCCACATAACTTTGCGCGCCATATCATCGAAAGGTTTCTTCAGCGTTCCAACATAAAGCATCCCTATAACCTGGCCTGCAGGATCCTTGATGGGATCGTAAGCAGTTAGATATTTATCTTTGACGACGAAAGCGTCGCCTATCCATGGCAGGCCGTTATCCAGCACCCTGTCCGCAACCTCTTTTGAAGCCCTTGTGCCGATCGCCCTGTTCCCGTTTGGCAGCCTGACAGTTGTGGCCACACGGCAATCCCCTAGAAAAATCGTCACTGTACCGAGCTGGCCTTCAGAATCTCCATGATAAACAATGCTTGAAATTTCATCAACAAGGCTGAAGTTTCTATTGAGTAATATTCCTCCATACACCACACCCAAAAGTTGAAGTCCCTTTGTAACAGGAATCGCAGCGGCAAGCACCAAACCCCGATCCTCTACAACCCGCGGGGTTTGCCGGGCGCGTGGGACCTTCTCAATCTCCAAAAAAGATCTCTCCGTCAGTCCGTCAGCCTCCTTGCCCAGATCATCCGGGCCAACGAGAATTATGCCCGACGCCTCCTCGCCTCGCAGGGCAGCTGCAACAAGCTGATTATGCCCTACAAAATCTCCTTTGGCGAACGGCGGAGATCCTCTGACTTGAACCTTCCCAGAGGGATCCACCAGATCAATGAAATCCAGCCCGAAATGCGACCGGACCTTCTGCAGCCGGCTGCCGACATCCGCATTAGCCCAGTCTGAATGCTCACAAGCTGAAACAATAACCTCCTTCATTGCCATGAGACGCATGACTGTCATCAGTTCCCTCTCTCGCGAGTTGACAACTGCCCATGCGCTGCTCAGGTCGCGCTGTACATGATTCTGCGCTTGGCCGATAACCTGCTGATTCATAATCCGCATCGCATATAAAAGCGAAAAAAGCGTC
>CALETX010000438.1 GCA_937920455.1 uncultured bacterium | reverse complement strand
ATTTGCCGCATGATGATTGCCCTGCGTGCCGCTCGAACATCCCTGATCACATCAAAACAGATTGTGGCGGGAAAGCAGCGGCCCCGCACGGCCGTGCTGGCGCGGGCAGGCAGGAGTCTCAAACAACGATCGCGAAAGTGAGGGGCATGCCGTCTGCCCTGAATCATTGCACCTCTGTCTTGCGCAGGTTCTGCCGCATCAGCGTGATACCTGGCGCAGCGCCTCGTAAATGGCAACCGCGACCGACGTAGAAAGATTCAGACACCGCACGGTGCCTCTAACCATTGGAATGGCAACGGTCTTTTCGGGCATTCTTTTGAGCAACTCCTCAGGCAGGCCTCTGGTCTCAGAGCCGAAAACTAACGCGTCACCAATCTCGTACCTGACCTCGTCGTAGCGTCGCATGCCCTTTTTGGTGAACAAGAACATCCTCTCCGTATTCGCACTCGCCAGGAATTCCTCAAGCGATCTGTGCCTCATCAGAGCAACCCTGTCCCATCCGTCAACCGCGGCCCTTTTCAAATGCCTTTCAGTGAGACGGAAGCCAAGTGGCTCCACCAGGTGAAGTACAGCCCCGGTTGCGGCGCACAAACGCATAATATTTCCAGCGTTAGCCGGAATGTCCGGCTCCACCAGCACCACATGGAACGGCCGCGGCGGCCAATGAAAATCCGGAACAGGAACTGTTTGTTCTCTCCCAGCCATAGTGGCTAGATTCTTATTCCCGCGCTGTTACCGCGTCAAACGCTTCCCATGCCGGCCCGGCGGCGGACACCTGGTGTGCTTCAAAATACGCCCCTGTGGTGCTTTACGATATAAGGATGGGGCCTTTGCCCAGACGGAGTCAAACGCGATGAACTTAGCGGTTCTGTACGTCATCTCTATAAGTCCAGATTTTGCTTTCAGGTCACAGAGACCTTTACAACTGCATGTCAGTTGCGTGGTTCAAAAAATCAAACCATCACAAAAAAGTGAAAATCCAACTGCAATGCATTGGGCTGCTGTCGTTCTGATGCGTTGACAGCAAAGATGTTGTTTCTCGCGCATTTGCCGGTGGCGATGTCTCAACAGCAGAATCCGGGATAATCAAACGCCACGGCGTGAAAGTGGCTCGGCGCACCACAGAGCTCAGGATCGGCTGCGGGCGCAGCCCACGCGCGGTGCTCGGTCAGAAATCCCAAACAACGCGCAGAGCCCCGGCAACTACTGTCGCCTTGGTCTCTGCGTCGCTGATGGGCATCTATGAATCTACTGCTGGGTTTGCTTGCTCTTCTTCATGGCCTCGATCTTGGCCTTACGTTCGCTCTTCTGCTTCTCCCAATGCGCCTTAGTGGCTTCCTTCCACTTAGCTATCATATCTTTGATGGCCTCTTTCTTTGCCTCAAGACTCATGGTCTCATCGCCAGCAATTTTGTCAAAACCAGCCATCAGATCCTTGAACCGTTCCTCTCTAAACGCTACATTCTCGCCATACTGCTGCTCAAAAAAGGCAATAATCTCATTCTTTTCATCATCCGTCAGCTTCTTGACAGCCGCCAGGCGCTCCTTCAGGAAGGCAATATTCTCCTCATGCTGTTTCTGAAAGAACGATTTGTTTTCCTCATGCTGCGTTGTCCTGTGATTCTTTATTGACTCGATTTTCTCATCCTTAGAAGCGTCTCTGGTGGCTTCTCTGAACTCCTGGTTCTCCTTCCTTTGCTGTTCGAAGTGCGCCTTTGCTTCCTCCTTCTGCGCGGCCCAGTGCCGTGCTCCTTGCCCGCTTTCACATATGGCAGGCCATGTTCCCGCAAGCAATAACCCGACCATCGGCGACAGATATCTAACGGAATCTCTCATGTTTTATTCCCCTTTCTTCGGATATATGACGTTTTCACTGAAGCCGTCATAACATCCGTCACTGAATAGAAACGGACAACAAACCGGAATTATTGCAGGGTTCCTTCCCCCGCTCTCACAGACAAAAATTCTCAACAAAACGCTCGGAAAACCTTCAAAACGGCTTCGGCTATTTCGTCCATATCAGTCTCCGTGTAGAATCCGTTCATGTTGATCTGGATTCCATTCTGAAGGATCCTGTTGTGCATGGGCGTCTGTTCCAGGCTGTATGTATATGATCTCCCATCGGGCTGAATGAACGGATAGAAACGTCTTTCGTCCTTCAGCCAGGGCCGAACGACTCGCTCCTGAAATAACCGAGTTTGCACAAGATCGTATCGTCCAAAAGATGCCGCGCGAACTCCCTCCGCAATTAAGCATTCCACAATCTTGTCACGCTTGCCTGGCAGCACCAAAGGATCCACTTCGATCAATGTCCACCAGTATGTACTGTATCCGCCTGAAATCGCCCTCAGCAACCTTCCCCCCTTGAGATTCTTGAGCTTCCTTTCGAGCCTTGCACCAAGTTTGTGATACCGCGATGTGATGGACCGGATCCGCTCCAGTTGCGCGCATGCAACAGCGCCCTGCAGCTCGCTCATTCTGTAGTTCATGCCGTGATATAACTGGAACTGCGAGCGGTCAAAAAGGCGGTCGTAGCACTTGTCCGCGTAGTTGCTTACTCGCCGGTACAGCTCAGGATCGTCCAGCACGACAAACCCGCCATCACCCGTCGAGATATGCTTGAAATCGTTCATGGAAAAGCAGCCGGCCAGACCGAAAGATCCCGCCTGTCTGCCGTTCAGACGCGTCCCCCACGCCTGCGCGCAGTCTTCTATGACGCTTATGCCGCGATCACTGCACCATTTGACAATAGAGTCAACAGGCGCGGGATATCCCGCAATGTGGATGACCAACACCGCCCTTGTTCGTGGCGTTACCTTTGCAGCTATCGTTTCGACCGTCGGCTGCAGGTTTTCGTCATAGTCGCAGAAAACCGGGATTGCCCCCTCTTCTATCACGCCGAGAGCTGAACCGTAGTCCGTATGAGGGGTCATGATAACCTCATCTCCGGGTCCGATTCCTGCTGCTATGAAGCCCAGATGAATTGCGGCACTGCCGCTTGTGCACGCCACTGCGTAGCGTCGTTTTGTATACTTTTTCATCATCTCGCAGGCTCGTTTGACAAAAGTTCCACTACCGTAGAAAAGCGTGTTGCTGTTCAGCGCCTGCTTCAAATAGCGTATCTCGCTTCCAACAAAGCGTTTGCCGGAACCGTAGGGAGTTCTTTTGGCCTTCGGGCCACCGTATATCGCCAACTTACGAGCATCAGAATCCTGCTTGCGTGGTTTCATGGCTCGCTCTCCTTTCATCTCGTTCACAGGACGTCAGTCGCCTTATCTCCAGGCCCGGGAATGATGACGCTACGTGCGCCAAGATCCCGCAAACCGGCCGCAAGAGACTCCGCGGCTTGCTGTTCACCATGCACAACAAAAGCCCTGTCAAGCCTGGGGCCCATCTCGGTGAAATAATCCATCAACTCGTCCCTGTCGGCATGCGCGCTCAAGGCGTTTATCGTGTGAACCCGGGCGCATACCTCGTACTCCTCGCCAAACATCCGCACCGGGCTCACGCCGTCAACTATACGTCTTCCCAGCGTATTTTCGGCCTGGTATCCTACGAAAAGTATAATGTTTCGCGGATCGCCAATGGTGTTCATCAGATGATGCACAATCCTGCCGCCTTCGCACATTCCAGACGATGAGATAATTATCATCGGGCCGGCCTTGCCGTTTAGAGCTTTGGATTCTTCTGTCGTTTCAACGTAATGGACCGACCCAAAGTGAAAAGGCTGGTCTCCGTGCGCCAGCATCGCGACCGTCTCTCTGTCATAGCATTCCACATGCCGCTCATACACTTCGGTCGCCTTTGTCGAGAGGGGACTGTCCACATAAACCGGCACTTCAGGAATTCTGCCCTGCTCGTGCAGCTCGTGGAGGTAGTACAGCAGTTCCTGCGTGCGTCCCACGCTGAATGACGGAATTACCAGCTTGGCGCGCTGCCGAACAATGTCGTCTATAAAGCCCTTCAGCCTGCCGGCCACATCGGCCTTTGGGGGATGGGAGCGGTCCCCATAGGTTGATTCAGTGATAAGCACGTCCACATCGTGCACCACTTCAGGATCATGCAGTATGGGCATATCCCTCCTGCCCATGTCGCCGGTAAAGAAAAGTCTCCTGCGCGATCCGCCGCGCACTGCCTCAATTACTACAGAGGCCGACCCCAAAAGATGACCCGCGTCGTGAAATTCGACAAAGACATCATCGGCTATCTCGATCCTTTCTCCATATGGAGTCGGACGAAACAACGACATTGCAGGCTCCACGTCATCGGGTCCGTATAATGGCTCGAACGGGTTCTTGCCCGCCTCGATCCTCTTCCTGTTCGCAAAAGCCACATCCTTCACCTGCAGATGGGCAGAATCACTGAGCATTATCTCGCAAAGATCGCGAGTGGCCGGCGTGGCATATATCGCGCCGTGAAAGCCCTTCTTCACAAGCGTAGGAATGTTCCCGCTATGATCAATGTGCGCGTGCGACAGAATCACAGCGTCAACAGCGTCCGCCGCAAAGGGAAAATTCCGGTTCCGTTCAAAAGCCTCCTTGCGACGGCCCTGCATCAAGCCGCAGTCCAGCAGAATCATCTTGCCTCCAACCTCGATCAGATGCATCGAACCTGTCGTGGTCAGGGCCGCGCCCAAGAAAGTTATGTCCATTTGCTCACCCCTTGAACATTCGAGTCTTCAAAAAACCCATCGGTTACAGCCGCTTCGACAACGTGATTCCCGGCCAAACGTTAAGGCAGTCAGCCGTCAAATCCCGCCCGCCTCAGCATATCCATGCTTATGCCTGAGCCACCCCAAAACATCCTCTCAACCGATGCGCGGACTGCTTTCGCAATCATGTCCGTTTCTATGTTGGCAACATCTCCTTTAACGCGCTCTTTCAGACTCGTGCTTTCCCATGTGTGGGGAATTACATGAACGGTAAAACTGCTGCGCAGCGCCTGGACAACGGTAAGGCTGATTCCATCCAATGCAACCGATCCCTTGGGCATAATGTCAGCCATAAGATCGCTGCCACACTCCACCTCCAGCACCCGGTCGTCTCCTTTCTTTCCTATACGACGCAGCCGCCCGACACCGTCAACATGCCCCAGCACGACATGGCCACCCATCCGACCGCCAAGTTTTACCGCCCGTTCAAGGTTCACAAGCGCACCTTCCTCAAGCCGCCCGAGCGTCGTCCTGTTGAGTGTCTCCTCAAGCAGGTCGCATTCGAACACTCGCGCCGCTGCAGTCATGACGGTCAAGCAAACACCCTGAACAGCAACGCTTTCGCCAACAGCAAGAGGCTCAGACCACGGTTCGTGCCTGATGATGGCACGCATCACACCGCTTCTTTTCCGCAGTCCGCCCCATTGCCCCACCTTCTCGACCAATCCTGTGAACATTCACCGTCTCCGCGCCATTATCGCT
>CALETX010000437.1 GCA_937920455.1 uncultured bacterium | reverse complement strand
TCCGTAACCATTCTTGACGTCTGGCAATCCGGCGAGGCAGTCCTGAGACTCGCCAATTGCACCAAGCATCTCCTGCCAAGACAGATCACATGAACGAAAAGCCTTCCAGGACGCTCCTGCGCACACCTCTCTATAACAATCACGTCTCTCTCGGCGCAAAAATGGCGCCATTCGCCGGATACGAAATGCCCATCTCATACTCGGGCATCATCCGCGAACACGAAGCCTGCCGCAAGTCGGCAGCCATCTTCGACACATGCCACATGGGCGAGATCCTTGTGGTCGGAAGGGCCTCCGAATCGGCCCTGGAAAATCTTCTCACATGCGATGTTGGCTCGATTCGCGATGGAAGATGCAGGTACGGCATGATGTGCAATGAAAATGGCGGCGTCCTGGATGATCTGGTGGTATACCGACTCGAACCTCAGAAATTCATGCTCGTGGTGAACGCCAGCACTCGGCATCGCGATGTGGAATGGATTGCGAATCACCTTGCGGCCGATGCGCAAACAGAAGACATCTCAGACAAGACTGCCAAACTCGACATACAGGGCCCCGCCTCTGTCAGTCTGATCAATGCTCTCCTTGGCCACCACATTCCACCCATCCCCTTCTTTGGCTTTGTCTGGTGTGCCTGGCGCGGACGCAGGATTCTTCTCAGCCGAACAGGCTACACCGGCGAGATTGGCTTTGAGGTATATTTTTTCGACGATCCGGCTGACTCGGTCGGCTTTTGGAATGACGCGCTCGAGGCCGGCGCAACACCCGCCGGCCTCGGCGCGCGTGACACCCTCCGTCTCGAAGCAGGGCTTCCGCTTTACGGACACGAACTTTCCGAAACTCGAAATGCGCGCGACTCCGGCTGCCGCATGGCTATCTCATTAGCAAAACCGTTTGTCGGTCGTGACGCCGTTATGGCAGGCGGGAAAGAACGACTGGTCGGAATCATACTTCACGGACGCAGCGCTGCTCGCCAGGGCGACGCCATCATCTCACCGCCTTCTGGAGAAAACATAGGCGCTGTTACAAGCGGAAGTTTCGCGCCTTCCCTCGGCTGCGCCGTCGCTCTGGGATATGTCCGCGCCCCTGATGCGGTGGTCGGAACAACCGTCGAAATCGCTGGCACACGACAACGCCTGGCGGGATCAATCGTCTCTCTGCCATTCTACCGTGGCGGAACAGCGCGTCGAAACATCCAGACTTTCCTGTAGAATTGCGCCGCCACAAGGAAGAGCTTGATGCACAGCATCCCTATGGGCTAAAGAGTCTGCCATGCAGACTCAACGCCAATTCATGCGCAGTTTGGCAGATGGCGCCGCCGCCTCAGTATGAACCTGCGGCACCAACGGCCTGACAGGCTGCAGCCCATGCTGCAACCTTTCTGTGGAGACCGATGATATGAAATACCGCACTCAGCCGTCATACCTCGCGCTTAAACAAACGGGCGAACTCCAGGAACGAGGCAGGATGCTATGGAGCATGATGTCAAAATGTCGTCTCTGCCCACGCGAGTGTAGCGTTAACCGGCTCGAAGGTCAGGAAGGCTTCTGTCATGCCTCGTCAAAACTGATCGTTGCCTCTCATCATCCGCATTTCGGAGAGGAAGCTCCGCTTGTGGGCAAGGGCGGCTCCGGCACCATTTTTTTCTCCAACTGCAGCCTCAGATGCGTTTTCTGCATCAACTGGGAAATAAGCCATCTCGGCTCAGGCGATGAAACATCTCTCCAGGAGCTTGCGGATATGATGATCCATCTGCAGAAACTTGGCTGCCATAACATCAACCTCGTTACTCCCACTCATTATGTCGCTCATATTGTCCTGGCAGTCGGCATTGCAGCCGACAAAGGACTGCGGTTGCCCCTTGTATATAACACCTGCGGCTGGGAACGCCTAGAAATCCTGAGGCACCTTGATGGCGTAGTTGATATCTACCTTCCCGATTTCAAATACGGAGACGGCATATCGGCTGCAAGGTATTCCGCAGGGGCAGATTCCTATCCCACTATCACTAAAAATGCTTTGCTAGAAATGCATCGTCAAGTCGGCGTGGCCAAACCTGATACAGACGGAATCATCAGGCACGGCCTCATGATCAGGCATCTCGTAATGCCGAATAATGTCAGCGCTTCTTGCGAAGTCATCAGATGGATTGCCCAGAACCTGCCCAACGAGACCTACGTCAATATCATGTCACAGTACCGCCCCTGCTATAAGGCTTTGCATTATCCCCCTGCGTCGCGCCCGGTCTCCGCCGAAGAATACAAACAAGTTGTTGAAGCAGCACGCGACGCAGGCTTGACCAATCTCGATATCCAGGGCTTCCCCATTTAGAACAAGAAAATCAGCCGCCGCAAAGAGGAGGGTCTCATGAAAAACGACACAAATCAAACATTCAGCCCTGAGAGGGGAACATTCTCCTTTAGCCACTCGATGGTCGAAGCCGGCAAACGAAGGCTCGGCCACATACGCATCTGGAGGCAGTCTACCGGATGTGCACCGACCTGTTCTCAAAGAATCATCATATGTGCTTTCGGCCTGATCACAGCCGCTGTAACTCGCTATCAGATATGGGCAGAACCCGGCGCTCAGCAAAACAATCCCGAAAACGCGATCCAGGTCCAAAATACGGAAAAGCATTTACCCCCACCTGTTCTTAAGGGAGCAGTTTCAGCAGAAGAGGCAATTTCAAAGCGCAGATCCGTTCGCTCATTCAAGGGCGACAGCCTCAGCATGGAGCAGCTTTCACAGCTTCTGTGGGCAGCCCAGGGAATAACGGACGAACAGAGGCACCTGCGGACCGCGCCTTCCGCAGGCGCGACTTATCCTCTCATTGTGTACGTTGCCACCGAGGACGGCTTGCACAGGTATGAACCCGCTTCCCATTCCCTGACACTCCACTATGACGCGGACATCCGGCGCGAACTTGCGGACGCTGCATATGGACAACGCTGGATTCAGGAATGCTCGGGATGCCTCATTTTTACCGCAGTTTATTCACGCACCGCAGCAAGGTATGGCCATCGTGCCGAACGTTACGTCCACATGGAAGCAGGCCATGCCGCCCAGAATGTTCACATCCAAGCAGTTGCTCTAGGACTTGGGTCATGCCCGGTTGGCGCATTCGACGATGCAAAGGTTGGCCGACTCTTGCGACTTCCCCAGGGCGAAGAACCGCTCTACATCATACCGATTGGAACGCCAAAATAAGGTTAGTAGTTATGGCCTCCGAACGTACGTTCACACCGGCGACTCGAATCTCCACACCTTGGCCTTTTCCCACGACAAAGTATCGTAAGGAGAACCTTTGCTCCCGCAATCCGTTGCACTTGCGGGAAGGTCACGCACCCTGCTCCACCGATCTGGTAATAAGCGCCGAGCCGGCTCAAACGGACGCCGCGGAAATCGTCCATCCAAAACCGTCAAGCCCGCACAAGCTGTCCGATGGCATCAACCCCAGCAACCTCCAGCCTTGAACCATTGCGTTCTGGAGGATAGCATCGCAGCATGGCTCCTCGTATCAGTCTTTACCGGTGTCTTGATTTCGCATCAGCCTGGTCTTCGGTAGCCCGGCCGTGGTTTGAAAAGCAAAGAGGAGCATCATTAGCCGGTGATGCCGGCCAATCATATATACTTTCCCGCAGAGCAGCAGTCTTGTGTCCAGGGGCGGCATACGCCGCCTTCCTCAAGAGACAACTGGTCGCCGAGGGTCTCAGCTTGATCGGCATCGAGTTCCTTAATCCAGGACGATGCTGGGAAATATTACGGCGTCATCTGGCTCCTGAATGCAGGGTGGCAGAACGAGCGGACCTTCATTTGCTCCTTT
>CALETX010000436.1 GCA_937920455.1 uncultured bacterium | reverse complement strand
ACCAGGTAGTAAAGCCGTCCCAACTGCCCATTTCTGATCAGTTCGTGTATCTTACTAACGCCGCTGTTGAACAGGAATGTGTGCGCTACCATCAAAATCCTCTTTTTGCGGGCGGCAAGCCCGCAAAGGACTTCAGCTTCTTCAGCTTGTAGCGTCATCGGCTTTTCCACAAGAACGTCGATATCATTCTCAAGGCATATCTGGGCTATAGCAAAGTGACTCTCGGCCGGCGTGGCAACAACCACACAATCGGCCGCATGCGTCTCAATCAGATTCCGGTAATCTCCGCAGGTGACCACTCTCGGAAAACGGCGTGCTATTTTTTCCAGCTGCCTCCCGTCCCTATCGCAACAAATAACCTTTGCCACCCCATCCATCTCCAGAAAATTCCGCACGTAGTTCGGCCCCCAATAACCACAGCCTATTATCCCAACGTGCAATCCCCTGTCGTTCTTCATTAGCTCTGGCCCTCATTTTTATAGAAACGCTCTATGCTCTCACATACGGCCTCAATCTGCTCATCCGACATCTCAGGAAACATGGGAAGGCTCAATATCTCGCGAGCAGCCTGCTCTGCCACAGGAAAATCACCCTCTCTGTAACCAAGATCCAGGAAAGCCGGTTGCATGTGAATGGGTCGGGGATAGTGAATACCGCATCCAATGCCTGCTGATAAAAGAAAATTCAACAATTCATCGCGGCGCTCCGCTCGTATTACATATAGATGAAAAACATGCGAGAACTCACCCCCATACCTCACAACAGGCGTTACAACCTTGCTCAAATGACCGAGTCGCCGTGTGTAATGTTCAGCGTGAACCGAGCGAGCTCGATTCCATTTGTCAAGATAGGCAAGCTTCACCCTCAACACAGCCGCTTGGAGCGTGTCCAACCTGCTGTTCCCACCTTTTATTACATGTTCGTACTTGACTCTCTGCCCGTAGTTCCTCAGGAGTCTGATTTGTTCAGCCACGCTTTCATCTGATGTCGCCACCACACCACCATCGCCACAGGCTCCCAGGTTCTTGCTGGGATAAAAGCTGAAAGCCGACGCAGCTCCGATGCTGCCACACTTGCTCCCCTTCCACACCGCACCATGAGCTTGACAGGCATCCTCAATCACAATGAGGCCATGCCGCCGGGCAATAGCCATTATCGCGTCCATATCAGCAGGCTGACCGTACAGGTGGACCGGTATCATAGCCTTCGTACGCGACGTGATCCGCCTTTCCACATCTTCAGGCGAAATGCTATACGTGTCAGGCAACACGTCGGCCAACACCGGACGGCCTCCAGCTCTCGCCACCGCAAGAGCAGTAGCGATAAAGCTGTTTGCCGGTAAAATAACCTCATCACCCGCTCCCACCCCGGTCGCCCGCAACGCTAGTTCCAAAGCGTCTGTGCCAGACGCAACACCCACACATTTCTTCACTCCGAGGTATTCTGCAAATTCCTCCTCGAACTTGGCAGTCTCTTCGCCAAGGATAAAATCACACTTGGTCATCACACACCCAACGGCCTCGTCTATTTCGGATTTCAGTGAGGCATGCTGCGCCGCAAGATCAACAAAAGGAACTTTCATTCTCATATTATGTCCTTTCCTCAGTTGTCCAGAATGCCAGTCCTGCGTCTAATACGTCGAGTCAGATCAAGGCTCCCTCGGCCGCCGGTCTGAAACCCCGCCGGCTATGAAAATCCAACCGGCAGCCCCGACAATCTGAGCTACAGCATACAGCACAAAAGGCAGGGACACCACAGCTCCCACCACTGCAAGCAATGCCGATAAACCGCCCTTCGAAAGCCGATACCCGAATGAGTCAATCATCTCTTTCGTCCGATATCTGGCATCAAAGGAAAGTGGGATATACAACACTTCCTTCGCAGCTCGAAACACCGAGTAATCTAGCACCTTGAACGCCATGTAGCCGACTGCGGCAGCCGCAAGCGACGGCCTGAAAGCCAGCCATAATCCTGTAGCCAGGTGGACCACAGGTATCCCTACATGTACCGCGCGCAATGGTGCCACATTCAAAAGAATCGGCGTCACCACAAATTGGAACAAAGCCGACCACCCATTCAGGCGCGCATAAAATGAACCAAACCAGCGCGTTCTCTCGTCAACATCCGGAATAGCCGCAGCAACCTGAAAGTTCATCGCAAGATCCGCAACAGTGGAAATTGCCTGCGAAACAACAACCAGCATTGCCAGCCGCCGCAGCAAGGGTTCAACAACAAAAAGCCTCAAGCCAAGATGCCCGCAGCGCACACCTCGATTCTGCTCAGGTCGAGGCTCACCACCAACCCGGTATGAAAAAAGGGTAAAAATGCCAGTCGGCACAACCGACGCAGCCGCAACAACAAGAAGATGCACAGAGCTCAGCCCTTGCGGCAAACGAGCCACCATCAATCCACCCAAAATCGCTCCGAACGAAGCCACCCCGCATATCAGACCGTTCAGCTTGCGTCCATCGGCCGTTCCAACGGTGCTGTCTATAAAAGACCATATCTGCTCCACCAACAACACTATGTAAGATTCGCGTACCACATAAAGAACTGCGGTGGCCACTCTCCATCCGTTAACAATCCCCCCAAAACAAATAACCATCAAACCAGCCGACCCAAGACACGTCAAAACCATCGCTCTCCGCGCCCCGACGCGAGAAAGCGCAACACCGTAAATATAAACGAATGCAAATGCGCCGGCAGGAGCCAAAGCCATAACCAAGGGAAGACGCTCCCTGCCATATGCCCCGATAAAGAGCGATTGCGATGCGCTCCGAATAAACTCATATCCGCAAAGAAGACACGCCGCAGCCAGAGCAATAAATCCGCAAGCAGACAGCCTTCGCAAAGAGATCCCACACATACCAAAAGCCTATCACATCGCCCCAAGCCGGTCTAGCACCGCAAAATGCAATTCTTTTCCAGCTTGCATAAGCCCCTTCATTTCGACCATTTTCACATATGAAACGTTTGTCACCCAGGAGACCACCTCAGATGAGGAGTATTGATTCAAAGATTGTCACCCTGAAACAGATGATAAGGCATCGCAATTCCATCAAGAAAACCGGCAAGAAACTTGTCTTCACCAATGGATGTTTCGACCTGCTGCATGTCGGGCATGTGGACTATCTTGCATTCGCCAGATCGCTCGGCGACGCTCTCATTGTCGCCGTAAACTCCGACGCTTCCGTGCGCCGTAACAAGGGTCCCTCGCGCCCTCTCGTCCCGGAGCTTGAACGGGCTCGCATGCTTGCCGCCCTTGAATCCGTGGACTACGTCATCATTTTCAAGGAAACAACTCCTTGCCGCCTCTTGCGAATCCTGCGGCCGGACATTCTTATCAAGGGCGCTGACTGGTCGCATGAAGTTGTCGGCCGTGAAATAGTAGAGGCATACGGAGGCACCGTCACGGTCGCCCCTGTCACACGCGGCAAGTCAACAACCGCCCTCATCGAGAAAATAATAAGCAATGCCGCGGCCGCCCCTGCCGGCAGGCGCACCCCATCTGACAAGCGGAGCCATGTCGCAAAACACGGATAGAAACACTGACCCTGATCGCCTCTTGCCCTCTGGCTAATCTCAGACTTACCAATATATTATCATGCAACTGCTTTCCAATCAGCCCCGTTATGTTCCACAATGCTCTTCTGATGTGTTTGACTATGCCCGCATGTCTGCCACAATAAGCTGCAAATGACATTTATGCCTCTAAATGGTCGTATAACAGCACACGCAGCCGCTCTTTCCCTCTTCTGCTTGTCAGGCCATGCATTCCAAAATCCCACCGCTACACCAATTCATGTCGCCCCGGCGTCATCGCCAGCGTCCATGGGACCGACAGCCCAAAGTCTGTTTGAGTTTCCCGGCTCTTGTGATTTCCTTCTGAGCCAGCCCGTCAACGGCTGGACAAACGTCTCCGCAATAGCTTTCAGTGTCGAATGGCCTTCAAACGCACCCCCGGCACAGGCGCTTGTCTTCGTGCAAGATTGGGATTACTTCTGGTATCAACAGCTCCTGCCAGCCAGGATGAAACCTGGCTCTGTCGCCGCATTTGTCGCAGACATGTCACCGGAAGCGCGCGGATGGGAACCACGCGGTCATCACGGATCCTGGCACTATAGAGCGCTTATGTGCCCGCAGAGAGTCGGCATTAAACTGTTCTCTCAGGATGCAGGGACTGGAACTGTGCGGATTATCAGCGTAACAATCGCGCCAATACGCAATTCGGGTCCACCAACCATTCGCAATGTCAAGACCTGTGCACGATCAATCCCGCGCTACTCACGCTTCGAAATCACATGCGATCTGCCTGACCGCTACACTAACCCTTTCGACGAAGAGCAGGTTGCGCTCTACGCCGAATTCAGGAGCCCCTCCGGCAAGCTCATTCATGTGGATGGCTTCTATAATTGTGACTTCTACCGCGAGGTGAAGGCGGACGGCGATACCCTTTATCCTCAGGGCCGACCATACTGGCGTGTCCGCTTCTCTCCGTCCGAACTCGGCCGATACACGTTCATATTGCACGCCAGGGATAGCCTGGGCTCGGCATCATGGGGTCCGGGTGAATTTGATGTTACACCGTCCCCGTCGCCCGGGTTTGTTCGAGTCTGCAGAAAAGACCCGCGTTTCTTCGAATTCGACGATGGCTCTCCTTTCTTCCCAATCGGCCATAACATACGTTCCCCGTTTGATTCCAGAATGGACCAACTGTTCAAGTGGAAGCAGCGTTGGCAGGAAGGCAGTTCGGCCTACGAAAGATATTTCAAGGATATGGGGGCCAACGGTGAAAACTTGACCGAAATCTGGAGCGCGGCATGGTCGCTGGGTCTTGAATGGACGCCACGGTGGCGCGGCTACCACGGAGTCGGTCAATACAATATGATGAACGCATGGGAAATGGATAATGTGCTTTCCGCAGCCGAAAAGAACGGCATCCTCATCAACTACGTCGTTCACAACCACGGCAAGTTCGGAACACTCGACGACAGAGAATGGGAACACAATCCGTTCAACGCCGCCAACGGAGGTTGGCTTTCGATCCCGGAGGAATACTTCACCGACCCGCGAGCGCTGAAGTCTTTTCGCTCGCTTATGCGTTATATAATCGCCAGATGGGGCTACAGCACAAGCATTTTTGCCTGGGAACTGTGGAGCGAGCTTGATCTGACAGGATCCAACAAGGACGGCGTTCCCAACTACAGACGCCAGGAGGTCGTTGACTGGCACCGGCTCATGGGCCGCGCCATAAAAGATATGGATCCCTATGACCACATGATTACGACTCACGTCTGCACTGATTATACCAGACAAAACATCCAGATCGTCGCGCTCCCGGAAATGGACTTTGCTGCGCTCGATGCATACCATTCCAGCCCAGATCCCCTGCACATCGTTCAACTGATGGTTCAAACAGCGGAGTTCAACAACCGGTTCGGAAAACCAGTGCTGATCACTGAATTCGGTGGATCCCCCTACGCAAGCGGCATCAAGCACCTTCAGGACACCCTTCATGCGGCTCTCTGGGCATCACCTGCCATCGCGCTCGGTGGCTGTCCCATGTTCTGGTGGTGGCAACTGATAGAGGAAGAAAACTTCTACCCTATGTTCGCGGCCATCTCCCGTTTCATGAACGGCGAGGACCGACGCGGAACAAATATGGTCATGACTGTACCATCGTTGACTCTGAACAACTCGCCTGCGGCCGGCTTTAGTGTCCGATGCCTGCAGAGTCCCCAAAAAGCCTACGGCTGGATTTTTTGCTCTGATTTCGATTCGACAGACCCGGACGATCCTCCCA